>JAITFV010000034.1 GCA_031281115.1 Oscillospiraceae bacterium
AAAAGCGCGACAGAATCATAAATGCCGCAATGCGTGAGTTCAGCAAGGGTTTCAAAAATGCTTCAACGGATGAAATCGTTAAAGAAGCAGGTATCTCGAAAGGTTTGTTGTTTCATTACTTCGGAAGCAAAGAAAAATTATATGAATTTATTATTTTAGATGCAATTAACCTTATGACGACGAATTATTTTGATTTAATAAACTTTGAGCAGACCGATATTCTCGACAGAATCTGGCAAATGTCTTTGCTTAAAATGGATTTGTCGCATAAATACCCGCTTTTATTCGATTTTGCCGCCGCGGCTTACGTGCACGAAAAAGATAATCCGAATAGCAATTTCGCAGAAACTTTCAAGGAAATACAGGCAAAGGTTGCCGTCAACGCTTTCAAGAATATTGATGTTACAGTGTTTAAAGAAGGTATTGACCCTGAAAAAGCAATCAACATTATTTGGTGGTCGCTTATGGGATACGCAAACTCATTAGTCCCGAGCCACGAGGATATGGCTGATTTTAAGCTCGAATACGAGCGCTATTTATCCGAAATGGAAGAATACTTCGACATTTTTAAAAAAATATTTTACCGCGGCGGCGGTGCTGATACTGCCGCTTCACGGTAAAAAATAAATCACAGGAGGATTAGTTAATGTATATGTTAGAAATTGAAAACTTAACCAAAAAGTTCGGCAAATTTACCGCGCTGAACAACGTAAACCTGCAGGTTGAAGAAGGCGAGGTCTTCGGTTACGTCGGTCCCAACGGCGCAGGTAAAACCACGACAATCCGGGTGCTGCTCGGGATTCTGCAGGCTACGTCGGGAACTGCAAATGTTTTCGGCAAAGATGCTTGGAAAGACGCGGTAGAAATCCACAAGCGTATTGCTTATGTCCCCGGTGACGTGAATCTGTGGGCGAATCTTACAGGCGGCGAAGTAATTGACCTGTTCGTCAGCCTTCGGCAGAAAAGCGACAAGGCAAAACGCGAAAGATTAATTGAAAAGTTTGAGCTTGACCCTACTAAAAAATGCCGCACCTATTCAAAGGGTAATCGCCAAAAAGTAGCGTTAATCGCGGCTTTCGCTTCTGACGCAGACTTATACATTCTTGATGAACCGACGTCCGGCTTAGACCCGCTGATGGGTGAGTTTTTCGTTGAAGAAGTGTTAAACCTTAAAAACAGCGGTAAAAGTGTGCTGCTTTCAAGCCATATTTTATCGGAAGTCGAGCGGCTTTGTGACAGAGTCGGCGTGATTATGAAAGGTAATGTTATAAAAACAGGTACGCTTGATGAGCTTAAACAAAGTGCAGCCTGTGCCGACGGCAAGTTACCCGACTCCATGGAAGAATTATTCATGCGGTATTATAAAGTAAGTGAGGGGGTATAATTATGCGCGGGAATTTTGATTATACCGGGAAGTTAGTAAAGTTTATGCTGCGCCGTGAGCGTATTATCGCGGCGATTTGGATTATTGTTTTAGTTTTATTTTCTGTCGCGCTCGCACCCGGGCTTGAAACTATGTTCCCCGACAACGAAACTCGTGAAAATATTATCCTCATCTACGATAATCCAATCATGGTTTCAATGATGGGTCCGATTTTTGACATTGACGGCGAGTTCACAACAGGCACGATTTACGCAGGAATGATGCTGCTTTGGGTAATGATTGCAGTGGCGATTATGAACATTTTTATTGTAATCCGGCACACCCGCGCGGATGAAGAACGCTGGCGCGCCGAGGTAATCCGTTCGCTCCCTGTCGGGCGTCTTTCAACTGTTCATGCAGCGATGCTTACCGCGCTGATTATTAACACTGTTCTCGCTGTTTTAACCGGGCTCGGGCTTGCCGCAACAGGTACAGAAAGCATGGGTTTCGGAGGCAGTATGCTGTACGGCGCAGTACTCGGTGCGAGTGGGTTAGTATTTGCAGCAATTACAGCTATATTCTGTCAGCTTTCAGCGAGTTCAAGCGGTGCGTTCGGGTTGTCGTTCCTTGCGCTTGGCGGTTCCTATATGCTGCGCGCAGCCGGCGATGTCGGGAATGAGGTTATATCATTAATCAGTCCGTTCGGGCTTGCACAGCGTTCTATGGTTTACGCGGAAAACGAGCTTATGCCGCTTTGGGGGCTTCTCGCAATCGCATTTGCTTTTGCGGCGTTAGCGTATAAATTTAATTCGATGCGGGATTTAGGGCAAGGTTTCATACCCGCCCGAATGGGCAGAAGAGAAGCGAAGAAATCGCTGCTTTCGTCTTTCGGTTTATCGTTCAGACTGTTAAAAAATTCAATAATAGTTTGGACAATAACCCTGTTTATGCTCGGCGCATCTTACGGCTCAATTATAGGCGAGATTGACCGCTTTGTCGGCGACAGCCCCGAATATTTAACACTTGTCGGACTGACGCCCGAACTGCTTGATACGCTTTCCGACAGTGACAAAGCTGATATGATTGTAGACGGTTTCGGCGGATTTGTTACGATTATGATGACGCTGATTGCGCTTGTTCCGCTTTTAATGTTCGCTTTGAAACCTAAGAACGAGGAAATCGACGGACGCGCGGAGGGTATTCTTTCGCGCTCGGTTTCGCGGCAGAAGTATCTCGCGGGTTACGTGATTATCGCATTCGCGATGAGTATAATTGTGCAATTATGTACTGTAGTCGGATTGTACGGTGCGGCTGAATCAACCGTAAGAGAAGGCGAAATCGGCGAAGTTGCGGCTATTTTGAATCCTTTTGTATTTGAAAAACTGCTCGCGGCGAATTTTGCGTATCTCCCCGCGATGTGGCTTATAATCGGGCTGGCGGTGTTTATAGTCGGCTTACTCCCTAAAGCCGGCGGCGTTGTTTGGGGGTATTACGGATTTATCTGTTTCATGGCTTTAATCGGCAATATTCCCGATTTACTGCCTGCGTGGCTCTCAAATCTGTCGCCTTTCAATTTCATACCGGAAATAAGGGTGACAAACTTCGACCTCTTCCCTGCTGCTGAAAGCAGCGCCGTGCCGCTCATTGTGCTGACGGGAATCGCCGCCGCACTCACTGTAATCGGGTTTATAGGGTATCGGAAACGGGATTTAATCACACATTAATAAAAAAGAACCGGCTGCTTTTAAACAACAGCCGGTTTAACATTTAATTCCCATTTATTATTATCGTATATGTAATGAGCGAGAGCGCAGTTTGAATAATGCGGAGCTTTACCGATTGTTTCAACACGTCCGTCAATCATACAGGCATACAGCACACGCAAAGCGTAACCATGCGTTAACGCAAAAACTTTATTGTAATTTTTATCTTTTAAATAATTTATAAATGAATTGAATCTTTTAATCATATCATTTAAGGATTCGCCGCCTTCCGGCGGTTTATATAAAGCAGGTTCCGTGTAAAAAAGCATACCGGAATCAGGGAACTTTGCAGATGCCTCAACATATTTCATGCCTTCCATGATGCCGAGATGAATTTCCTCTAAGCGTTCGTCAGTGCAAATCTTATATTTACTGCCAAAGGCAATATTAACCGTATCAACTGCCCGTTTCAACGGACTGCTGTATACCGCGTCGAAAGCTACATCTTCGAGCAATTTGCCTAATTGCTTCGCCTGTTCAATTCCGCTTTCCGTAAGAGGCGAGTTCGATTTACCGCCTGTTAATCGCATCTCAACATTCGATAATGTTTCGCCGTGCCGCGCTATGTATAATTCCATCAGTATAACCTTTCTATATAACTTATAATTTCACTCGTAACCGCTTCTTCTGATTGACTGCCTTTCACTGTTAACAAGTTTTTAATCAAATTTTTTTCTTTCAAATAATCAAACGCTTTATAAAAATTCTCACGTACCGCAACGCCCTGTTTATCGAAAAGCTCATTCCCTACCCGCGATTTGCCGATTCGCGCTAAGGTTTCGGCAGGGTCGGTATCAATGAAAATAATTACATCAGGCATTAGGAGTTCCATCGCCGCTTTGTTGACTTCATAAATTGTTTCAAAGTCAAGCTCGAGCCCTTGGTACGCGAAATTTGAAAAAACATAACGGTCGCAGAGCACATGAACTCCCTCGTCTAAATACGGCTGTATGTCATTAACTATATGCTCGTATCTGTCTGCCGCGAACAGCAGCGCCATTGTCTGCGGCTCGAATTTAGTTTTTTTCTTAACCGCGCTGCGAGCAAGCGCACCCGGAAGACTTTCGCCGGGTTCGCGTTCTTGCCGGCATTTTATATTTTTTTCTTTTGTGAGGTGCTTGTACAGCGCGTTCATCTGGGTTGTCTTGCCCGAACCGTCAAGCCCCTCGAAAACTATGAATAAGCTTTTTTTCATTTTAAATTGTCTCCGCCCTCTTCCAAATTATACTAAAATCCAATAAACTGGCTATAACAGTATTATAACATATTCAAGGCGGGAAATCAATCCCGCCTTAATAATTATTTATACTCGCAAGCCGCGAAACCCTGCTATCCATTTCAAATGGATAACAGTATCACGCTGCCACATTTAAGATTGCTTCCTCTTGCATTTCCTCCGTAGTATCTGTCATCTTCCTGTACATATTTTCGGCGAAAATTGCGTATCCGCGGGTATTATCGTTCACAAACACATGAGTCACCGCGCCTGCCAGCATACCGTTTTGAATTATAGGGCTGCCGCTCATTCCCTGCACTATGCCGCCCGTTATGCCAATCAGCTCATCACAGGTAATTTTGATGACCATGTTTTTGACTTGGTTGTTCTCATTAAAATCCAGCCGCTCTATAAGAATGTCATACTCGCGCGCGCTGCTGCCGCCGACTGTAGTTAAAATTGTCGCGTGTCCGGTTGTCACTTCCTGCTTAAACGCCATCGGAATCCCCGAATCAAGCGAAGGCGCGTAGTTCATCGTGCCGAACACGCCAAGCTCTGTGTTGCGCTCAATAATGCCAATCGGTGCGCGTGACATAAATGAGCCGGAAAGCTCCCCCGGTTCCCCCGGTCTGCCTTTCACAATGCCGCTGATTGTCACCGAGACCGCTTCCCCGCTTGAAAGCGGCAGAATTTTCCCTGTGTCAACATCACAGACACCATGCCCTAAACCTCCGAATGTCCCTCGTGACGAGTCATAGAAAGTCAGCGTACCGATTCCCGCCGAAGATGCCCTGACCCAAACTCCGATTCTGTACAAATTATCGCGCCCTGACCTTACCGGATTTATATCTAACGACATTTCCTTTCCGTCGCGGATTATATCAACAACCGCCGCGCCCGTTCCAAGCTGCACCGCTTCTGTTATATCTGCACTTTTTTCTATACTCACACCATTCACTGAAGTTATTATGTCACCCGTTCTGAGTCCTGCGAGCCGTGCCGGCGACGGGTTTCCGTCAATATCTCCCAGCCCTGTCACTATTGCACCATCGGTTCTTATTTTTATCCCGAACGGCGTTCCGCAGGGGACAAGCACGGGTCTGTCAATTCTTTGAAACTGCACCTCTTTTATAGGAATAATTCCGAATAATTTTAGTTGCATTGTTTCTTCCTGTATACCTGCATCATTACTTGAAAGTGCAGGCAGTACCCCGTTTTCTGCGTTTTTATAATC
>JAITFV010000010.1 GCA_031281115.1 Oscillospiraceae bacterium
TTCGGGGAAACTTGTCGATAATGTAGCGCGCTCAACGCTTGAAGCGTGGGGATATGATAAATATTTCACACACAGCTTAGGACACGGCGTAGGGCTGCAAATCCATGAAGCGCCGCGGCTTGCAAAGAAGAGCGACCACACCCTGCGCGAGGGTATGGTTGTTACGGTTGAGCCGGGGGTTTATATACCGGGGAACTTCGGGGTGAGAATTGAAGATATGGCGTATATCACCGCTAATGCCTGCATAGGTCTCACTAAAACACCGAAAGCGTTAATATGTAAATAAAAAACGTAGGGGCGAGCTATGTTCGCCGGACTACTTCGTCCCTCCGCAGAGGGAATATGAAAGGAGACAAAAAATGATTTCAGCAGGAGATTTCAGGAACGGCGTAACTTTTGAAGAGGACGGCAACGTAATGCAGGTCGTGGAGTTTCAACACGTGAAGCCCGGGAAAGGCTCGGCTTTCGTGCGCACTAAGGTTAAAAACGTCATTACAGGCGGCATAGTAGAAAAATCTTACAATCCGTCAGCTAAGTTCCCGACAGCGTTCGTTGAACGCAAAGATATGGAATTTACCTACGCAGACGATGATTTTTGCTATTTTATGGACGATGAAACTTATGAACAGGTCCCGGTCAGCAAATCGGAGCTCGGCGATAGTTTTAAATTCGTGAAAGAGAATATGCTCTGCAAGGTTCACTCTTACAAAGGCAAAACCTTCGATGTTGAACCGCCGAACGTGGTTGAACTTGAGGTCGTTGAAACCGACCCCGGTTTCAAAGGAGACACCGCCACCAACGTTACAAAACCAGCCAAGCTCGAAACAGGTGCAGAGGTAAAAGTACCGCTTTTCATAGACATCGGCGAGGTGATTCGTATAGACACCCGCACCGGCGAATATATGGAAAGAGCGAATAAAACTTAGAACCTGTGTTCAATAAATTCGTATCGAAAGGATTTAAGTAAACTATGATTCCAAAGGAAAAATTGAACTACCTAAACGGCTTAATAAAAAGCATGAATATTACCGGCGAAAGCAGTGAAGAAAAGTTGTTTTCGGCGGTTACGGACGCGCTTAATGAAATGCACGGGATTCTCGTAAGCTATGACGAAACCTTCGATGATATGGCGGATGTTCTCGGCGATATTGAAGAAAGCGTTTATGAGCTTGAGGACGAAGTATTCGGCGAAGAAATACCCGATTCGGATGATTACGATAATTTTGAAGAAGATATCTACGATATAAACTGCACGAACTGCGACAGAACCATAACTGTTGACTACGATGCACTTGACGAGGGCTCCGTCATCTGCCCGGACTGCGGGGATTTGATTGAGTTTACGCTTGAGCTTGAGGACGAGGAGTGAGCTTATGTCCGGTATAAAGAAGCTTTTTTCTGTTATCTTAATCGTTTGTTTATTTACGGGAACTGGGGCGCAGTTTGCGGTATACGCTCACGTTGTAAACAATCCGTGGATAAGAAATACACTGGAGGACGATTTCAGCGAAGACAGTCCTTTCTTAAATGCCGAGGACCGCTTTGTAGAAGCGGTGCCATTCGTTTATGACCATGTTTGGGGTTTTCACGAGGGCTACGCAACGATAGTGCAGGGTGAAAACGAGGGTGTTGCAGACAGGTACGGGAACGTAATTGTTACACCTCAGTTTGCAATGGTTACAATCTTCAGCGAGGGTTTGGCGTTGGCGCGCGCACATAGCGGTGAGATTTACTTTTTAGACAGCGCCGGAGATGCGTTTCTGCTCGCCGGTTATGATGATGCTAATCTTTTTTCAGAAGGTTTGGCGCCTGTCAGCCGCGGCGGCAGATGGGGTTACATCAATAAAGACGGAAACGAAGTGATTCCTTTAATTTACGACAGCGCTGATGTTTTTGCCGAAGGTCTTGCAGCAGTGCAGTTAAACGGGAAATGGGGCTTTATAAATACGCGCGGCGACGAGACAGTGCCTTTTGTGTATGATGATGCTTTAAGTTTCAACGAGGGCGCCGTTTGGGTAAGGCAAGGTGAATACTGGGGTTTAATCGACAACTCCGGTAATGAACTCATTGAATTTAAGTATGAAAGAATTATCCCTTTCAGCGAAGGGCTTGCGGCGGTGCAGCTGCGCGGAAGATGGGGGTATATCGACAGACAGGGAAACGAAATAATACCCTTCATATACGAGATGGCATATAGATTTAATGAAGGCTTGGCACCTGTAGGTATCAATGATAAGTGGGGTTTTATAGATTATGAGGGACGGTTGGTCGTGCCTTTTGAATTTGAAAATATCAGCAGCAGCTCCGGCGGGCTCATCGTTGTGGAAGAAAACATGATTTTCAATGTCATTGACAGATTCGGGAATGTTCTGCTTTCGGGATATGATATAATTCTCGGGTTTAACGAGGGTATGGCTCCGGCGTTTACAAACGGAAGATGGGGATTTGTCAGAGATATAGCTTATAATCCGGATTTACCGCCTCAGTCATGGGAAGATGTTGTAACGCCTGCGCCGTCGCAAGCGCAAAACAATAACAGTGAAAATGATTTATGGTCACGATTGGGGCCTTTCTTAGCCGGAATTGCTGTTACTTTTATTGCGGGAACGATGATTATAATACCGATGAAGCGGTACGCCGCCCGTAAGCAGAAACAAAAAAAGAAAAAGTAAGAACCCGTCCTAATAGAAAATCACACCGCCTAAACAGCAAGGTTTAATTGGGGGAGCAATATGATAAAAAAAATCAACGACCTTTTAAATACGCTGCCGTTTATTATAATCGCCGGTGCATCTTGTGCTGTGAGCTTCTTTATGATTCCGGAGTTTTTCGGGTTCTTACCTTATCCCGTGCTTTTCGGTGCAATGTTCGACCCAGCCTGGATTGCTGTAATAATCTGCGGCACCCCGCTCGTGTATTTGGCGATTTCAAGAGTAATCAAGCAGAGATTTATCAGTTCGGCGTTACTTATTTCAATGGCAATGGTCGCGGCTATAGCGATAAACGAGTTGTTCGCTGCGGGGGAAGTTGCTTTTATCATGGCGCTCGGCGGCTTTTTGGAAGATAAAACCTTAAACAAAGCCCGCAAGGGCATAAATAAGCTGCTCTCCCTAAAACCTTTACAAGGCAGAAAGCTCACGCAGAACGCAGACGGCAGCTTCATGGAGGAGATGGTTGAAGCAGATGGCTTAAAAATTGGCGAGACAGTGCGGGTTCTCCCCGGCGAAGCTATCCCCGCTGACGGCATTATAATCAAAGGCAATACCTCAGTTGACCAGTCGTTCCTGACGGGGGAATCGCTCCCGGCAGAAAAAGGCGGGGGTGACGAAGTTTTCGCAGGAACCATAAACTGCTTCGGGACTGCTGATATAAAAATCACGAAATCGCCGGAAAATTCCACACTGCAAAAAATGGTACGATTAGTCAAAGAAGCCGAAAATAATAAAGCGCCGACTCAGAAAATCGTAGATAAATTCGCGCAGTGGCTTGTTCCGCTTGTTTTATTAATGGCAATTGCAACTTACGTAATTACCGGTGAAATTGTACGCGCTGTTGTGCTTTTAATTGTATTCTGCCCTTGCGCTCTTGCGCTTGCCACGCCGACTTCCATAATCGCGGCAATCGGGCAGGCCGCTAAGCACGGTGTGCTGATTAAATCCGGCGAGGCTCTCGAAAACATGGGTAAAATTGGCGCGGTTACTTTTGACAAAACAGGGACTTTAACCTATGGAAAGCTTATTGTTTCCGATATTGTTCCGGCACAAAACTCAAAGCTTTCACCCGATGAAATTCTCGCGCTCGCAGCTTCAGCGGAATCCGGCTCCGAACACCCGCTCGGAAAAGCAATCGTGAAGTTCGCCGAAGAAAGAGGAGTTGCGGTTCAAGGCTCGGAAGATTTTGTCATGACAGTCGGTAAAGGCATAAAAGCCCGCGTAAACAACGAAATTATACTTTGCGGGAATACGAGCTTCCTAAACGAGAACAGCGTAGCGAAACCCGACAAACGCGACATTGGCAAAATGGCAGAACTGCAAAGCCGGGGTAAGGCAGTTACGGCGATAGCGAAAGGCAGCACATACTTAGGGTTCGCGGCATTATCCGACGCATACAGGCAGGATGCAGGGCTTATGATAAAAAAGCTCGCGGATACCGGCGTCAGGAAAATTGCCCTGCTCACCGGCGACCATAAAAAAACAGCCGAGTATATAGCTTCGCAAATCGGCTTGGAAGACGTTCGCGCCGAACTCCTGCCGGCTGACAAAGTACGGCACATAAAAGAAATTCAAGCGGAAGACATAAAAGTTTGTATGGTCGGCGACGGCGTTAATGACGCTCCCGCCTTGAAAACTGCGGATGTGGGCATTGCGATGGCTTGCATGGGTTCGGATATCGCAATTGAAGCCGCTGACATTGCGCTCATGAGCGACGATGTTCTGAAGATTCCTTACGTTAAAGCGCTGTCAAACGCAACAGTTTTTTCAATAAAAATCAACATTTTCCTATCAATGTTCATAAATGCGGTTGCGATTTACCTTTCAATCATGGGAATGATAGGGCCTGTCGCAGGTGCGCTTTTCCACAACATCGGTTCGGTGTTAATCGTGCTCAACGCCTCGCGGCTCTACGACAAGAAAGTTTACAAAAAATTATACAGAGAGAAATCGTTATAAAACGTTTATAAATGTTACAAAACGAATAAACTTGAGCCGCCGGGAGCGGCTCGTTTTATTTACTAAATATTTATTAAAACCCTTGACAAGTTTAGGATAATTTGTTATACTGTTTTAAATGGCTGTGTTTTCACAGCAAAATCAGAAGTACATGATGATAATTATTTTTGGAGGAATCAACAAACATGAAAAAACGAAAAATCCTATCTTTAATCGTGACACTGGCAATCCTTGCCGGTATGTTCACGATGCCTACGTTTACGGCTTCGGCAGATACGCCGTCATGCCCCGTACATGACCCGGTATGGGAATTGGATTTCAGCAAACTTACAGCAACGAACCTCACAGCACAGGGCGGTGGGTTCAGAGCGTTAGGGAATGCCGATTATGTACCCGGTATGCGGCTTAACAGTTCTAACGAGAATGAATTTCTTAACGTTAATGTTGCTGACAGCTCTGTACTTTGGAGCAATACCGGACGTTGGACACGTATATTTGTACATACCGGTACAGCAGCAGGCGGAACAGCCGATTCTTGGGATGCCGCGAAAGGTAGTTTCAACCCTACACCCGGCAAACAATACAGAATTGATTTTGACGCTGAAATTATTTCAGGCTCAGCGGCGGCGCACAGAATAGAAATAAATGCCAATCGCTGGGGCGCAGATAATGTTTGGACTGACGGCACTCAAGAACAGTTCAATTTCCTTGCTCTTGGTGTATCACAAAAAATAAGCCACACTTGGACTCAAGGCGGTCCCGAAGCAACGAGTCCCGGCGGGCGCGGCGGTGATTTATCTATCATGCTCCGCAATGACCCGGCGCACGTGGCAAGTATTACAAACCTTAAAATTTACGAACTCGGCGGCACTTGCAACTGCCCTCCTACGGGTTGCGGCAACTGCTACGACCTCGACTGCGAAGAGTGTTTCCCTCCTATTGAGTGCGGAAGAAATGAACTCGTATTCGGTTGGGGTCCTGCTCTTGAGTTTGGCACCGACGCCCAAGACCCCCTCCCGCGCAACGTCGATAGCGGCAATCTCGCCGTCCCTAATCCTCCGCTCGGCGGGCTTTGGCGTGAATCTGCCGAAGGCAGAAGAGCCGATGATGTATATCACTCTGATATTGATAATGAGACCCGCGGGAACCCCGAAAATCACACCGCAATACTTAAATTTGATAATATCGGGCTTGAAGAAATAGGCTTAGAACCCGATGGCAACGGTGTTTTCACTTTTACAATTACTCAGCAGAGAAGTACTAACAGACGGCTGAATATCTGGACTGACTTATCTCCTAACGTATTGCCTTCAAGCGTAACAGGCGATGAGCGTAATCCGGAGAAAATAGCGTTCGCAACGACAGCAAACGTTACCGCCGGCGCAATCGTCCATACACCGACGTTTACCTCGGCAACCACCGCAGAGGGCGCTGTCACCACTCACAATGTTACAATTCCGAAAGATTTGCTTTACTCTTACTGTGAAGAAACAGAAACAGAAACTTTTGCGACCGCAGTTTATGTAATGGGAAGTCTCGGCAGCCGTATACACGGTGTTGAGGGCGGCGATGACGCTCCGAGGTCTGACGTTACATATAATCTTATTTCCGCAGCTTTAACAATAAGCCATGATGCAGGATGTATTATCGGCGATGATTGCGTTGTCTGCTGTAAAGGCTGCTCCGCTTGCGACGGCAGCGCGGAAGGTTTCGTTACCGTGCTCGGCAATGAAACTAACAAAGGCGGCGTTCACCGCATACCCGGAGCAACACCGGCGGATAACCCGACCATAGATGTTGCTCTAAGCGGATTTACGGTTCAAGGACCGGGTTCGGGCGGCTGGATAACTCACGAACACGGTTTCAACAGCGAAATACCCAGCCGCCGCAATCAGTGGGGCTGGCACTCAACAGATTTTGAAGGCGCTACTGTTATCGACGGCAAAGAACCTGTCATGGATTGGGAAGAAATGCGTACTGCCAGATACTTAGTTTTAGAGTTCTGGGCAACTAACCACGCGAACGGATTCCCGAATAACTCAACCGTATGGGGCATGGGCGGCATGAATATCGCCCTCCTCGGAACAGCTTCCGGAGATTGGTTCCCGGTTCTCGCTAACTGGAATGATATGGGCAGCGTAACCCACCAATCTAACGGATTTATTGTAATCGACCTGTTCAGACACCCCGATTATGCAGAGTGGCAGGAACAGGACGGCGGTCAAATTATGGTTCGTTTTGACGGCAACCACTATAATAAGTTTGAGAACTTAGCGGGTGCGCGCCTTACTAACCAAGTGCCGGTATTACCCGGAACTGTTTGGTCTCCCGGATTATCTGAAGAAGGTATTCAGCCTATCGGACGTATTACCCAAACCGCCCCCACGTTCGCGGCTCCTTCCTGCGAAATTTTAGTCAGAGCGGAAGAAAATACGATTAACCCTCA
>JAITFV010000132.1 GCA_031281115.1 Oscillospiraceae bacterium
TTTGCCGCTTTGCAGCCCCTCATTTACACGCGCCGCCAAAATTCCGGTTATGTAATCAATCACCATGAGCAAAAACGCGAAGAAAAAGTAATGCCACACGTTATCAACCCACATTCCGACAGCTCCGATTGCCGCCGACAGCGCCGCCGTCAGCCTTGAATTAAGTTCCATTATCGTCACCTCTACATTCTATCATTGTTTGCAATGCGCTTACCGACGTCAGCCCTCTTGTGTTTGCGGGCAGCTGCCCCGCCACTTCTAAAATCGCCGCTCTTAACAGCTTCACTTCTTCTTGAAGTATATCAAATTCCCCTCCTTGGAGGGGTGCCGCCTTTGGCGGCGGGGTGGTTGACGCCTCCTCGGAGGGGTGAACGGCGAAGTCGGAGTAGGTTGTGGCTCGCCATATCGAGGCGGTTCCTTAAAATCATTTCTCTTGTCATGTTTTTGTTCTCCTTATATTATAATGATTGCCTTTTCTACTTATAATTATATACTGGTGTCAGTAGTTTGTCAATACTTAAAGTTGCACAAATATACTGACGCCATTTTGTGTAATGTGTATATTGACACCAGTATATATAATAATGTATACTAAAATGTAACTGGAGGTGAAGTTATGCCGTATAGCGAGGCTCAAAAAAGAGCGAGCATGAAGTATAATGAAAAAGCGTATGACCGCATAGCTTTGCGAGTCGCCAAAGGTGACAGGGAAAAAATAAAAGCCTTCGCCGAAAGTAACGGCGAAAGCCTAAATGGTTTTATTAATAGAATTATTGATGAAGCTATGGGTAAAGAAAAACCGAGGGAGTGATTCTTCGGTTTTTTTATATAAAAAATGGCACATGATTGGCACATTATTTTTAATATCAATGTGAACACTTGCAAACAAACGCTAACAATATAACCAAAGAGATAACCCGCTTAAATTTAATGTCTAAGCGGATTTTGCTTTAATAATGCACTCTTTTTCACGACAGGGGCGACAGGACTTGAACCCGCAACTTACGGTTTTGGAGACCGTTGCTCTACCATTGAACTACACCCCTATGTTTTTTGCGAACCTTGTAAAATCGCTCTGTGACGCTGTTTATTGGCTTTGCTGCTTGCGTATGCGGTTTGGAAAGTACCCAGATTGGGGGGTCTTTCCGTGCTATAGGTGACCCCCAAAAACCCCGGCATAAAATTCTAAAAGTACAGATGCTGCCAAAACACCCTATAATTATATCACGAATTATAGAATATGTCAAGAGAAAAATTCGGTTTTCCACGGAAATTTAGACCGTGTATCAAAATAGATAAATCAAATTAATATATTCCCCCTTTTTTATTCTTTCTGCTGAACATCGCGACTTCTTGGTTTTTCGCGCTTTTTTTACGCAGATATTCTGCCTTGTTTTCGGAAAAGCTCGCATCTCTTTTAAGAGATAGGTAGCTTTCCCAGTGCTCCCGCAGCAGTTCGCCGCTTCCGAGTGCAGCTTTTCCCACCCCCGACGAGCCGAGAAGGATAAGCGTTTTCTTAGGTTTTAAGTAATCTTGAAGTTCGGTCAAACCTTGTCCCGTAAGCGCGCTTATTACGTAAACACCTGCTTTTTTCGCTAATTTTTCTGCTGCTTTCAATTGTCCGTTATAATCTTCAATCAAGTCTGCTTTCGTGAGAATTACAGCGGGGACTGCGCCGCTTTGCCAAGCGATTGCTAAATAGCGTTCGAGCCGCTTTAAATTAAAATCGCGGTTGAGCGACTGCATTATAAATACACAGTCGAAGTTTGCGGCGATTGCCTGTTCACCCTGCCCGGGCGTCGGGTCGCGACGGGATAAGAATGTCTTGCGCTGCAGAGTTTTGATTATCCGGCTGTCGCCGTTTTTGTTATAATCATACTGTTTCTGAACAAACAAAATTTGTTCAGAAACAGGGATTGCGCCGTTGTAATCAATCATCACAAAGTCGCCCGTTGTGGGATATTCTTCGCCGGACTGATTAAAATACACGCTGCTTTTTAGTTTGCCGGAAACATGACCGTGCCCGCAAATTAATTCATAACGCCCGCGGTGAACGGCGGTGACCCGCGCAGGGATTCCTGTAGCGTCTTCCGGCAAAAAAGTCGGGGTAAAGCCGTAATTAAATAAGTCTGTTTTCAATGTTTTTCTCCTTGTATTAAAGTAGTTTTAACCGATTGCGAAATGTATACTCGTTTAAATTTGCGCACAAAAATACCGTATAAAGCAACAATGCCTTATACGGTATGTATAATTCAGGTTGTTACTTTATTAGCACAGCAAAGCCGAAGGGCATGAACCCTCGCAAATGATTCAATTTCATAAAACACATCTCCTTTCAAAACAGGAATTGCTTACAGTATAACATAAAACAACCGGTTTGTCAACAGATTTTTCAGTTAATATTCAACTAATCTTCGTTGACGCTGGCGTAAAAATAAAACAAGAGCGGTTTTCATGAATCCGCCCCCGCTTGGTTATATTCAATTTTCCGTCCAATTTAACACTTCGCCGAAAGTGTGCAGATGGGCATCTTCGTGAATTTCTATATCTTCACAATCAGGATTATCGGAAACGAGCCGGATTTTACGATAATCGTGGTCTACTTTCAGCCGTTTACAATGCCGGTTATGATTGAGCTGGCAATGATTAAACGCAAATACGAGAAGGTGAAGAGCGCGCTTGAGGACGATTCTGTTATAATAGGACTAAGCAGGGAACTCTGTAAACATGAGGGGTTCGCGCTTAGTCCTATTTTTATATGCCCGATATTCGGGTAAATCTTCAAAAATCAGGAGGTATTTAAAAATATGTGTAAAATCCTGACAATAGCTTCCCAAAAAGGGGGAGTTTCAAAAACCTCAAGCGTCCTTAATCTCGCTCATACTCGGAGCAATTCTATATTGTCTCCCGCAGTACAAAACTGTGTCGCCGTAGTTAAGTGCAAATGAATCTTTGCGCTGTGACTGCGTTTTTGATTCGGAGAGATGGGTATTAATCCATTTTTGTTTGGATAAAACAAACGCTTCAATTTCGCGGAGCGGCGTTCGCAGCGGCGCACGAACTTCGACTTTTCCGCCGCGTATGTAAATTGCAATAGTTTTGCGTTTTGAGCGGGTAAGTGAATATGGGTTCATTTGGTACAATCCCAAATCCACTCTAAATATTCCGACAATCCGCCCTCTATCGGAACCTGCACAATTTCCGGCACATCATACGTGTGAATTTCTCTTATCGCCGCCGTAATTTCACCGAGCAAATCCGTTTTCGATTTTATCAAAAGCATAATTTCGCTTTCGTTGCAAATTTTACCCTGCCATGAATATAAACTTTCAATCGGAAGCAGCTGAACGCAGGCGGCAAGCCGTTTTTCAACAAGCAATTTCGCTGCCCGCTTCGCCGATTCCTTATCGGGAAACGTTGAAATTATTATTGAATATTTTGTCATTCTGCGCACCTCATAAAACAGCTTATGTCAATGCCATTTTCTTTCATGTAATTTGTTCCCCATGCGCACATAGCATCCAAAATCGGTTTTATACTCCTGCCCAAATCCGAAAGCGAATATTCAACTTTCGGCGGCACAACGGGATAAACCGTGCGAATCACCAAATTATCTTTTTCAAGTTCGCGCAGCTGCTGCGTGAGCATTTTTTGCGTTGCCTGAGGAATTAGGCGCTGCAGCTCCCCGAATCTCCGCTTCTCCTCAATTAAATGCCACAAAATAATAGCTTTATATTTCCCGCCAATCATAGCGAGCGTCGCCACGACGGGGCAGTTGGTGTTGCTGCAATCCATGACAAACTCCTGACAGGCACTTTTAGGGTACTATACCACTTTATTGTGCGTACTTGTAATTATGATTATTTGTGTCATCATTATAACCAGTTAAGTTAAAACCGCCAAAGGCGGCTTGACTTGACTGCATAGCTGATTGTCCGTGCTGATGGCACGACGGCAAGCGCCGCTTGCCGAGAAAACACTTTAGTGTTTTCAATTTAATCAGCTATATAACCAAGTATAACATACGAAAGGAGGTCTGTCAAATGAAAAGGTACATAAAGCTTCACATGATTGAAGACGGCAGCTGCAATAATCCGCATTGTAAGTGTCCTGACTGTAAATGCGGCGACAACTGTAAGTGTGCTCCGGGCGAGCCATGTCCCTGCGGATGCGATTGCCACAAATAGTATTCTAAAACGTTGACTTTCAACAGCCGGTATAGTATAATGAAAGGACTATATAATCGTTTAAATTGAAAACTGTTCCACAGTTTCAATTTAAAAGGGTTTCCGCTGCGTGAGCGCAGCGGGCGCTGTCGCAACAGCGCAAGCCCCTTTAACTTAAAAAGCGAAACGCTTTTTAAGTTAAAGGACTATAACATAGCGAAAAGGGAGCAGAATCATGAAAGTTGACGATGCTGTAATCGTAAAAGCTCATTACGATGCCGACCCGCAAAAGGAGTGGGACAGACTCGCCGGCGGAAAGTTCGAGTTCAGAATCGCCTCGCATTACATGGAAAAACACATAAAACCCGGCGACAGCGTTTTAGACATCGGCGGCGGTCCCGGGCGATATTCGATTTGGCTCGCGCAAAAAGGCTGCGATGTAACTCTGCTCGACCTGTCCGAGCAATGTATCGAATTTGCGAAGAACAAAGCCGCCGATTACGGCGTTAAGATTAAAACCTTCGCAGGCGACGCACGTTACATAAGCGCGAACCCGAAGCTCGCAAAAAAATACGACAACATTCTTATTATGGGGCCTCTTTATCACCTTGTTGACGAGAACGACCGCAAAGACGTAATCCGCAGCGCGATTTCACGGCTTAAAAAAGGCGGGAAGCTTTTCGCTTCTTTCATCTCGCTCACAGGCGGCATGGTTTTTATGCTGAGGGAGTGTCCCGAGCTTATTACCCTGCCCGCAGAGCAATCTTTTATCTACGCGCTTACAAGCGGGAAATCTTTCGGCGGCGACGGATTCACCCGTGCTTACTTCGCCTACCCCGATTCGATTGCCCCGTTCATGGCGCAATTTCCGCTCAAAAAACTGCATCTCTTTGCACAGGAAGGAATCAGCTCGCCCTTCTATCACAGAATTATGCCGCTGCCGCAAGATGCGCTTGAGGAATGGTACAGAATCAGCCTTGCCGTCTGCGAGAAGCCGGAGTTCCTCTCTTATTCCGAGCATCTTATGTACATCGGTGAGAAAGCATAGCAATTTGCAATATATTCCTTTGAGTTGAAAAAATAAAAAACGTGTGCGCTTTTAAAACCAGCGCACACGTTTTAAACTATAGTCCTTTAACTTAAAAAGCGTTTCGCTTTTTAAGTTAAAGGGGCTTGCACTGTTGCGACAGCGCCCGCTGCGCTCACGCAGCGGAAACCCGTTTAAATTGAAACTGTGGAACAGTTTTCAATTTAAACGATTATAATATTATTCCTGAGTTAATTCATAAGTTATCTTCATTGTGTTCAGCGCGTTTTTCGTGACAGGGGTATGAAGGTTATTGATTGTCGCCATGTAAGGGGTTATATAGCCGATATATTTGGTATGAAAATTTGAAGTCTGTTCGTGAAGCAATGCTATCAGCGGATACTTCAGGCTTGCCGAATTAAACAGATTCGGCATATTTATGTTATCGTTGCCTAATTGTGTAATTACGCTCTTAAAACCGTCATTAATAAACAATCCCGTGTTTGAAACAAACGGGCTAATCAAGTATTCTCCCCCGATGCAGACATATCTTCCGCTGATAGGAGCGTCAGAAACATTCCTTATAAAATTGCCGCTGTCATCTACTTCCATGATTCTGCCGGCTGTACTGTTTACATAAAGTTTATTTTTGAAAAAAGCTGTCGATGAGTTTGCTTGTATGCTTACGTTGAGCGGAATTATTTTATCTTCAATTATTGTTTTTGTAATAAGGTTTACGGTTCTGATTCTCGCCGCTCCGCTGCCTCCGCTCGGAAGTGAAACGTGAACTAAATTATTGTTTTTATCAATTATGTGAGAGTTGAAAAGACTATTGAAGCGGGAGTCAGACTGAACTGAAAAAACATCTTCTCTGCAGTGAGTCGGAGAGGATGTGAGCAACCCTGCGCCGTTTAAAATACTCAGCGAAGAAGGATTTGCAAATGATTGCTCAAGAATTGTAAGAGCATTGTCATTCCTGTCTAAAACATATGTGTGGATTCCCCGGCGTAATTCACCGACATAAGACACTAACACGTTCGTGAATGTATTAATACTGCTCGGCGCAAAGCCCACAATATTTTGATTTATATTATCAATATTTATGCGTTGCCTGAAAAACGTACCTGCCTCCCACGGTGTCATCCAACCTCTGTCGCCGCCCGCAACCGATGTCAGTGAAATCGAATTTATAACACTGTTAGCTTTATCTGTTGCGAAGTCCCATACCATTTTTACGCCGTTGCTGCGGATTTCGGTTTCGTTTTCATTCCAACACCCGCGGAGCGGATTTGCACCCCCGTAATTACCGCCCGCGTGACCCACGCAATTAATTCCGGGAGGAGGTAAAATATTATTGACGTTTTCGTTAACTATGCTATCCCAAAGTAAAATTCCGCGTAAATACTGCGGATAAAGCGGCGTCAGCCGCGCCAGCATATCGCTTATCGAAACTCCGGATGCCAGCATTTCTCCGTTCCAGTCGAACATATTACGTATTGCGTCAGTGACGATATTTTCGTCTTTGTATTCCTCTTTCTTTTTACCTGTAATACTGTCAAAAAGTTCTATGGTTGATTTTCCCTTTATCATTTTATGTCTCCTCATCATGTGTTAGTATCAAGGTTTAAAATATAATTAAACGATTGCAGCTGATTTCTTGTCAGCGCGCTTAAAAGATTGCCGAAGACCATATCATATTTTACAACCAGCTCGTTATATTGATTCAAATTTTCTTTGATTGTTAAAATTATCTCTCTGCCTTTTATTTCAATTGATTGAATTGAAAGCTCAATAATTCCGAACGAAACAATAAACGCGTTGAAATCAATTGTATCCCCGTCAGGAGTTACGGCGTTTGTAAAAACAAGCAATATTTCATGTGTGGAAATCTTTTTCGCACTCTCGAAAATTGAATCAATCAGGACCCTTGCCGAAAACTTCAGAAGTGTCGGGCTCAAAGGCTTTATCGCTATATTTTCAATGCTGTGAAATAATGATTTCGGCATCGGTATTTGAAGCTCCGGTTCCACAAGTTTTCCCGATAATTTAGGAATTGTGATATTTATTAATCTAAGCTCATTTTTTTCGATGCACTGTGATATGTTTATCTCCGGTCTTTGCGGGCCGCCGTCGCCGAGCATATATTGCCCGCTGAGAGAAGCTATCAGCTCGCCTTTAAAAATTAACGCATTCCCTGCACTAACTTTAGCCGTGAGTATGAGCGTATTTCTTCCCGGACGCATAACTCTGAAGCAATTATATAAACAAATGCTTTTAATTTCCGATTTTTTCAAAGTTGTTTCCGGCGTCTGTCCAACCTTCACGTTATTAATGAAATACTCAAGTTCCATTATGCAATCTTCGTTCGCCGTAACAGAAAACTGCGAATTAAATACCGCGAATGTTCTCGTTTCAAGGTTGAAATTTAAAGACGCGAGCGCAGCCGGAACTCCCCCGATTAAAATATCTTCTTTGTTCTCGCAGTTAATATACGTTACGCGCAGATTTTGGCTCAGCTCTTCAATCATTCTCTGCCGCGTCATCGGTTCGTCGTAATCGTCAAGAGGGTTTTTCGTTTTTGAAACAAGTCTTCCGGTAAGCCCGCCGTCGTATGTCAGAGTATAATCGCTGATTAATGCAAGATAGTGCGAATTTTCAAAATCATCCTGCACTAAAATTGCATCACCCGATTCAAGAAACGGAAGCCCCCGCATTTTTACTGTCAGCCCGTGATATTGAAATCCGTTCCAATGATTAAATAAACGTTCTGCCGCGTCCCGGCTTCCGAAAGGGTTATATTGACGATAAGTTGATACTTTCGTGCCGTTTCCCTCGGAAAATATTTCATCTTCAACAAAAAAATCAATTTGCCGAACCTCATTTATATCGGCTTTTACCGACAGTTCCGTATACTGATTGCGGGAGAGTACGAAGTCACACAACACTAACTTTTTAAGCTGTAAAACTCCGTCCCTGCCAAACTTTGCAAACCCACCGTTAATCCCCGCGATATACCCGATTACTTCGCGGCAGGTCGCCGTTCGGGGTACGAATTCTATCTTGTCGGCTTCGGGCTCAAATCCGATTTTAAAATCATAATGCGCCGCAATATCAGCGAGAACATCACCTGCTGTGCAGGGGAAGGTTATAGCCGGATTATACCGCGAATCAAGGCGGTACATCCTGTCGTAGCAGGTGACGCTGTACCGCTCGCGCCTGCGGTAACGCCGTGTGATGTAAAACTCGCCGAGCGTACATTCTTCAGCAACTCCGGAATTATTACCGGTTAAATCCGCGAACCCGATAAACGGACGAATCAACGCCGAGAGCGGGATATTATGACGGCTCCAAAGCTCAAAATGAAAGCGATTGGCGCAGGTCGTCCCGAAGTTCATATCCTCAGGATGAACCACATCGTTAAACTCAAACGATAAAATATCTGCGTCTGTGTAAACCTCACCGCCGGCGAAAATTCTGCACTTTACATCACGTCCGGGAGCAAGCGATTTTTCCAAATAACTTTGTGAAACATTAATCATATTTTCATAAAATCCTTTCTTCACTAACAGAGGACAGCTTCGTTTTAAAACGGAGCGAAAACAACGTTTCCTCCGTTTTGGTTGTACTTTGTTTCAAACTTGTTATACTAAAATCCAATAAATCGGCTTATTGGATTTTAGGGATGGCGCTGCTGCGACAGCGCGGAACCCTGTTATCCATTTCTTAGATGGATAACAGGGTTATCTCTCCTCCAGGACTAATTTCATCGCCTTATAATACGTTATTCCCTGCCGTATATAATCAGTTACCGCGACTTGTTCTTTCATGTGAAACTGCGAGGTTGTCTGCCCGGAATCCGGATTATCATAGGTTACGCTGAAGAATATACTGTCGGTTATAGCAAAAAGACGCTGCATCTCGGAGGCGCGGAGCCCCCCTAAATAAACCGTTAGGCTTATTTTTCGGCGTACCATATCTATCAGCATCCCGCCCTCTGCGTTAAACTCTGTCTTGGTGTTCCTTGTTACACGCTTCACCTGACATGATATAACGTTAGGCAGTTTATAGTTATTAAAAAATATATCCACGTTTTTTCCTTTCTCATCGGAGCGGATTTTCTCCCCATTGTCTGTAAAGATTATTCATTGTATCAGCGATTATTTGCGTAAATTCATACTCACCGATTTTAAGCGTAACCTCAACAGGTCTTCTGCTTATATCATCCGAAATATTCACATTGTTTTGCATATTTAACGGTTCGCTTTGGTTTAATGCGCCAATTCCGCCCGCCGCTTTTAAAGCGGCGTTTTCAGATGCAGTCAGCACCGCTTCACCCTTGTGCAAAAGAGCGGGGAAATCATCGTAAGGAACGTAGCTTGTCCCCACAGCAAACGAAGGTAAATTCAGCGATGAAACTGTATTTGCAGTTTTACTTTTTTGCGTTTCTTTTGCAGCGATTTTACCCGTGACCTCGCCCACATTATCTAAATTTAATTTCGATATTTTTTCAAGTTCTTTTGAAACAGGCGTGAGCGCGCTTAAAAGCGAAGGTGCTTTGTTTTTAAGTTTATCAAAGCTTGTTCCTAATCTTTCAACAGACCTCTCCGCAAAATTAACGCTGTTCCCGAACACATCACTCAGCATTTTTGAGAAAATCTGCGCAGTATCTGCGGCGAGCCGTGTTATTGTCTGTGTGCCTTTTTCAAGCAGTGAACCCGCTTTATCAAGGTCGCCGGCTACATTATCGCTGCTGACCCGCACCTCATATACAATGCTTCCGTCAGCCATTTTTTCACCTCCCGATTAATTGATTAAACAACGTTTCGAGCCCGTCGTTTAAGTCCTCCGATGTCATTGAAAGCCTCGCTTTCATTACACAAAAAAGCGCGGTGTTTTCCGGTATGCAGGAAAGCAGCGCGTAAAATTCCCGCCAGTCAATGTCATCTTTTTGCAAATCAATTCCGTATGTTTGCATAAATGCCCCGTAAATTAGCGCACCGTCATCTTCAAGAGAAAGCAAGTTTTTCCTTGCTGAAGGGGACGGTGCATTATTATTTCCTGCGCTCTCTAAAAGCGTGAATATGCCGTCCAATAGCGCGAATTTCGCAGCGCACGGGAGAAAAAGAGAACGTGTATGTGAGGTATGCGTCAAAAGTAACTTAAGCCCCGCACTCACTCGCATTCTCTCAGAAATCCCGCTATCTTTCAACAGTGCTGCCGCTCTCATCACATTCCGGAAACCTACATCCAAGTAATACTTTTTCCCACGCAAGGCAACATATTTTTTCAGTGAAAATCCGAGCTTCATAGATATTTTTTCACTCCCTGCCTGTCTTCGTGTTTTCGCTGCCGGACAGCAAGCGGATAAATTTTTCTCTTTATTACACGTCCAAATTTCTTCATGGCTTTTTCAGGTTTCTGCATACAATAGCACAATAATTTTTCTGTGATTTCCTCCCCGAAAAGCATTAGAAACATTTCTATCGCCGCCAATCCCGCTTCATGGTTTTCCCGGGTTTTAATCAGCCTTTCATACAGCGCGCCGAGCGCGTTTTTCGCTGCTTCGCCGCTTACACATACAATAACATTTTCGTCGTCAAGTTTAAAGCGGATTTTTTTATGCGGCATTAGGTTTTCCCGCGCCTTTGAGTTCAAGTGTTACACTGTTCGGCTCATTTGCATCGCCGCCCGTCTCTTGAATTTTCGTCATTGTAACATCCCAAATAACCGTACGGTTTCCCTTTGATAACCGCAGCTTAGTTTTCCTCGCATCACCCACTCCGTAAAGAGTCTCGCGAGAAAAAATATACTCAATTACAGGGTCGCCGGCAATGTAATCACCGCGGAAAGTTACTGTGAAATTAAGCCCCGTAACCTCGCTTGACGAGAACCCGCTATCCGATAAATAGCTCGCTGTATAAACGTTTTCGCCAAGCGTTTGGCTGATGCTTTTGAACGCTTTTCCGAGGCTTTCCCACTTGCGTGTTCCCGCTCCGGGAGTAACATCAAGCTCGGCTTTTATTTGATTGTTTAATTCTACCATTTGTTTCCCTCTCCTGTTTTTTATGCCAAATAATCTATGTTAATTATAAGGCTGTAAATGTAATCCGCGCCGCTTCTCTGCATAAATTCAGGCGCGCTTCCCATGTTTATTCCTGCGATTTTTTCATCAATTTTAATTCCGTTAATCGTTATTCCGCACACAGTCTTTGCAATTTTAAATGCAGTCTCCATCGCAGTTTGATGCTTGCCGTGCCGAATAAGAATCAATACCGGCAAACGTTGAAAAACCCCGCCATCAAGATAGACAGACTTAGAATATCCCGGTGTGATTTCAGCGCTTATACCGCTGTTGTTCGGCGATAAACCGCCGATAGAAACAGGCGAAAAAGGACTGCATTTTTCGTTTAAATATTCAATTGTTTTTGTAAGAATCTGCGTTTCTGCTATCATTTAATTTCCTCTTTTCTAAAACCGAAAACGGCTCTCTGCAGGAATCTCCGCCGCGTAATTTCAAGCCATTTATCTCCGAAAACCGCCGCTGCCTTATGCGCCCAAAGACGCGAAGCAAGCGGGTTTTTCGACCTGTCAGCCTCTCCGAGATAATAGGCGTGACGCGCATAATTAGTTCTCCAAACTAATTTGCCGAGAAGTAAATTACTCGCTTTATAACTTGATGCGCACAGCTCGCCCGTATCAAATTTGCAAAATTTATTGCAGTCCTCCAGTGCGGTTTTTGAAAGCTCAATTTGCGCTTCCGCAGCCGCGCCGGCGAGCCGTACTCCCAGCTTTAACATTTCTGCCGCTACATTCATATTTTCATTAAGTCCTTTCTTCACCAACGAAGAATGAAAACAACGTTTTCCCCGTTTCAGTCGTATTTTGTTTCA
>JAITFV010000221.1 GCA_031281115.1 Oscillospiraceae bacterium
CACTGAAATCAACGCTGAACAAAATGTCAATTTCACCATTAATAAACTGCTCAAAAGCCCAAACTGTTCTGCCGTGCCACACCTCGCTCCTGTCTCCGAATTTATTATTCAACAATTGGTGTAAAGGAATCATGGAGGTTGAGCCGTCTATATTGAAGTTTCTAAAGTTTTCCTGCAAATAGTTTACAACTTCGGGGTCGAGTTCAACAACTTCTTCGGGTTCGATGACTTCTTCGGGTTCGCGGTCGATTTGCGGTTCGTGATGGATAACCTGCTCTGCATCGGGTTCATCGGCGCCGCCGCATGAGGTTAAAGCAAATACGAGTGATAAAATAAGCAGAATAATTAATAATTTTTTCATATTTTTGACCATTCCTTCCTGTAATTAAACATTCCTTCCAAGTTCAAACGCCTTTAAGTTCACATCAAGCGCGGCAGCCGGCGCACATTCACGGATTGCGGCTTCCCACCTTGACACATCAAAATCAAGCTTATTCGACAGCGCACCCATCATAACTACGTTTACCGACTTTGCGCTCCCTGCCTTTTCCGCGAGTTCAAGCGCGTTTAAGTCGATGAGGTCAATGCCTATACTCTTGATTTTACCGATAATATCATCGTTGTATTCTGCGGCACCGGTGATTACAGGCATGGGCGGCAGCTGCTGCGTGTTAATAATCATGAGCCCGCCTTCTTTAACGTAACTTACCCAGCGCGCGGCTTCCATCTGCTCAAAAGCAACAATAATATCAGCCTCGCCTTTGTCGACTATGGGTGAATGCACTTTTTCGCCGTATTTAACATAAGTTGACACCGAGCCGCCTCTCTGGCTCATTCCGTGAACTTCGCTGACTTTCGCATCGAAACCCTCCGCGAGTACAACATGCCCGATAATTCTTGAAGCGAGCAGCGTCCCCTGCCCCCCGACACCTACAAACATAATTGATTTTGTCATAATTTATATTCCTTTCTTTTTCTTAATTTTTGTTTACAGCCCTAAATTTTTCTTCCAAAAAGGCGGGATGATATGAAAGCTTGGCTTTCCGCAGATTTTCAAGA
The DNA here is from genome assembly GCA_031281115.1 of Oscillospiraceae bacterium. Lineage (GTDB taxonomy): Bacteria > Bacillota > Clostridia > Oscillospirales > Ruminococcaceae > Ruminiclostridium_E. The sequence continues at coordinate 1,060 of JAITFV010000221.1, forward strand.
CCCATATCCTCTTCGCGGTTGATATAATCGAAGTTTACACAGGCGTGATTAACGAAATTGTTGTTAATAGCGGGGTACGCGCCCGGTATCCGCGCGAAAGCCTTCTCGGCATGTACTACAAAAGTATCATTGTTCACCGGTTCGCCGAAAGTGAAAGCGACAACCTCGCCGTCGATTCTGAGCAGCCCTCCAGTAAAATCCAAGTCAAAAAAGTGTTCCAGCCCCATATTCACCACGCAGTTTTCGCGGATTAAACTTTTGTCGTCACGAACAGTAGTTCCCGCGGTTTCGCATTCTTTGAGCCATTGCTCATTCATACGAACGCACTCACAAACGTTCTGCGGTGTAATCGGCTCGTAACACCAATCGTTCACGTGAAACCTATTTATGAAATTGCGCTTTGAGTGATATTTTTTGCCTTTAAGTTCCGACAAATCTGTGAAATTATAGATATAATCGCAGAAAGCACGGTCAGTGCTGAACTCAAATTCATTAGGGTAATTCTCTTTAAGCCAGCACACAGACGCCCTGTTCATCGTAACGAAACGCAGCGCCTCGCCGTCTTTAACGGCATCTCTGCGGAGTACTTCTACTGCTTCGTGGAAGTCACCCCTGCCGGCAGGGAAAAAATAACCGCCGTTGCCCGATTTAATCAGATAAAAGTCTTTGTAGCGGGCGATTTTAGTGTAGAAAACGCATTTCCATAAAAAATTGTTCCCGAATGTGTATTCGCAGCCGCGATAGCCCGAGTACGACAAAAGTTCCCTCGCCCACTGTTTGTCTGTCAGTTCTACGTCCTTAAATTCTATCATTTATTATGTCCTTCGTTCTGCGCGGAATGTTTTAAAAATTTAAAACTCTCGAACCGACTGTTCGAGAGCCTTTATGCCCTTGGGCTATCAGGATTTGAACCTGAGAATGCCAGAGTCAAAGTCTGGTGCCTTACCGCTTGGCGATAGCCCACTAAAATCTCTCCGATATAGTATAACACAGAATAATCGTCTTGTCAACAAAATTATGTTAATTCCGATGAAAGGATAAGAAAATTTCTGTCCAAGGAGTTCGACATATACGAAGAGCCGTGTTATTCATGGTTTACGCAGATTTGTGAGCGCGCAAATTGCGGAACTGGGAATCACGCTTGCACAGCAATCGGTTGATGAGAAAAGCAACGAAATTCCTGCTGTTCAGAAACTTGTGAAACTGCTTGAAACAGAGTGATGATTTTATTAATTTTCGTGGTAGTTATCGTTTCTTGAATAATTCATTCTTGTTTTAATTCCGCGTAAGGGTAATTTCTGCATTAGAAAATGCTGTAGATTTACTGTTACTTACGTTATTTTGAAGATACTCAAAATTACCCGTTACCTTAAAAGTATCATCAGCAACCAAATTGCCTTCAAGTAATAAATATTCGCCAAAATCAATCTTGAAACTTTGGTCTTCAATTTGAACATTAATATCCTCAGAAGATAATGCTTCTTTGTGAACAAGGTCGCCTCGTGATTTGTCTGCAAAAACTCTGCTCATTTCCACAAACATATCGGTTATTACAGTGCCGCCATCTGACACTGTTATGATTACGTTTATAGTAATAATTTCCCCCACATCGGTATCTTCATATTCGAATGTGCCGGAATAAACTCCATCGCTTACCGATAGAGTACCCCCGCATCCCGCAAGCAGTGTGGCTGTCATTATGATAGTAAGTAAAAGTGTTATGATTTTTTTTATTTTCATAGTAGTAGTTCCTTTCATGCTTTTGCTACAGGTCGGGTGTCGCTATTTTCTTCTTGTAACCTAAAAGTTCATAGCTCTTATTACGTAACTCTTCTTCTGTAATTTTTCCCTCGTGAAAAAGTTTTTCATAACCATTAAATTCTTGCTCGTTGCGTATGCGTTCTTTTTTCTTGTTTTTAACGACTAATGCCGCAATTAAACCCGGCCAGAGGAAACACATTCCCAATAGAAAAAACCCAAAAAACTTCTTTCCTTTGACTTTGCTATAAATCCGGGTATAAGACCCATCAACGCCATTCCTATAAGCATCCCTAAAATTACCGCTGCGTCCATAAGCGTAACCCCTCTTTCCGTAAAGTCCTACCTTTACGGAAAGGTCATATATTACAAATATTTCGGCAAATTATGAACATTTTTCACAAAAAAAGGCTTGACAGCACAGGAAATATATGATAAAATTATAGAAATATTATGAGTTCGTAAAGGTAGAGCTTTACGAACTTTTTCCATACTCCCTCAAGAGCGTATAAAACGTAGTTCTTTTCAAAAGTATAACCTGCGAACATCAAGCAGAATTCCCCCGAAAAGTTAAAAGCCGCAAACCCGCACAATAAGCGGCTTTACGGCTTTAAATTGTACTACCGCTGGTGGGACTTGAACCCACACGTGGAAACCCACAACAGATTTTGAGTCTGCCTCGTCTGCCATTCCGACACAGCGGCATTTGTATGATTTAAAGTATAACACGAACGGTCTGCATTTGTCAACAGCACAAAAGTATCACAAATTCACGGGTGAATTTTGGTTATATCGCTGATTTTTTCGTTTTCTTTATCATGCTTATAAATAAAACCTTGTATTATACAAATCTTTATGTTATTATAGTAGCATAACCTGATTGGGGACACTATATCTTGTGAAAGGAATAAAAAAACATGGCAGACGATGTAAAGACCACCATAACCGTAATACCGGCAACAGAGGCGAAGGCTTCCTCGACCGCAAAACCTGCAGCGAAACCCGTGGCTAAGAAAGCAGCTCCGAAAGCAGTAGCTAAGAAAACAGCAGCGAAACCCGTTGCTAAGAAAACAGCCCCGAAAGCGGCAGCTAAAAAAACAACCGCAACAAAACCCGCGGTTAAAAAAGCAGCTCCGAAAACAGTAGCTAAAAAACCTGTTGCTAAGGCGGCTCCTGCAAAAGGCAGAGGCGGAAGAAGAAAAGCTGCTCCCACCCTTGACGCCGTAACAGCGGCAGTTTGGAAGAAAATCGGTAAAGCAAACGTCAAAAACTTCGACGCACCTGTGGGAATCCAAGTAATCGTTCGCGACCTCGGAACTTTTTACATAGCTGTTAAGAACGACGGCGGTAAAACGCTGGAAGTTATGCAGGACAACTACAATGACCGCGCAGGAACATTTGAAACCTCTTTCGATGAAATTATGAAAATCGCCGCAGGCAAGTACGACTTCCTCGGCGCAATCGCAAAAGGCAGCGTTTACTATTACGGCGACCTCAAAAAAGGTGTTGCTTTTGCAGGATTGTTTAAGTAAAAACATATTTTACAGGGTCGGGCTTACGCGCCCGACCCTGTATTTTTGGAGCAGATTTATGGCTAATAATTTTACAAAACGTGTGTTTGAATTAGTGCGGGAAATCCCGCGCGGAAAGGTTTCAACATACGGCGAAATCGCTATGGCGGCAGGGAAGCCGCGTGGTGCGCGCGTTGTCGGATTCACATTGCACCGCAACGACGACCCCGAACACACACCCTGCCATCGCGTGGTATTTAAAGATGGCTCATTAGCTTCGGGTTATGTTTTCGGCGGAGCCGATGTTCAGCGTGAAATACTGGAGAAGGAAGGCGTGGTTTTCACCAAAAACGGCAAAGTCGATATGAAAATTTGTAATTATTTACACGGGAATTTCTAAGTAACTGATATGTTCAAAAAAGGATTAATGCTATAAGGCAATAGAAAACGAGATAGAAAATCTCGGTTGACAAATAAACGGAATATGGTATAATTAAATGATAGGCAATCGCGGATATTGATGAAAATAATATGTTTTCGCAATCGGTTAGATTTTATAGTCGCTTAGAACGACTATGGTTGCGGTGAAACCGCAACTCGCCGCGTAGTGAGCGAAAATTTAGATTGGATTCATTCCAATCTAAATTTAACTAACTACAGAAAGAAAATAAGGAGATAAACTAATGCCCATAAACATACCGCAAAACCTTCCTGCTTTTCAAACGCTTTCAGATGAGAACGTCTTTGTTATGTGCGAGGAATTAGCTTTGAAGCAGGATATCCGCCCGCTCGAGGTCGCAATCGTCAACCTTATGCCGACAAAAATAGAAACCGAAACCCAGCTTTTGCGGTTATTGTCAAATACGCCGCTTCAGGTCAACGTGACTTTTGTGCGAACCGAAACGCATTTATCGAAAAACATATCGGAAGAGCATTTGTCGATGTTCTACACCACCTTCGATGAAATCAAGGAAAAGCATTACGACGCGCTGTTCATAACAGGCGCGCCGGTGGAGAAGCTGCCGTTCGAGCAGGTTACATACTGGGAGGAACTCTGCAGAATTATGCAGTGGTCGAAGAGTCATGCGTATTCTGTGATTCACATCTGCTGGGGAGCGCAGGCGGGGCTTTATTATCACTACGGAATCGAGAAATATCCGCTCGAAAAAAAGACATTCGGTATCTTTCCGCAAAAAATCCATGTCGAAAACCATCCGCTTTTCAAAGGTTTCGACGATGTTTTCAACGTTCCGTATTCAATTTACACGGAAAACAAAACTGAAGACATAAAAAAACACCCGAAACTGACGCTTCTTGCATCTTCTGAACTTTCGGGAGCATATTTAATTTCTGATAAATCGGGCAGACAAATATTTATTACAGGTCACCCCGAGTATGACCGCGAAACTTTAAAAGGCGAGTATCTGCGCGACAAGGATAAAGGTCTCGATACTGCGCTGCCTTATAATTATTTTCCGGACAATGACCCGAACAAGGAACCGGCAAATTCGTGGTTCGCACACGGAAGCCTTATGTATTCAAACTGGCTTAACTTCTGTGTGTATCAGAAGATAACGTTCGATATAACGAAAATCGAGCCGTTGGTTATATAGTATAGCCGGTTAAGCCGCCAAAGGCGGCTTAACTTGATTGCATAGCGGGTGGGCAAACGCTCCCGATTTTTGTTATGTTTCGCTCTCGGTTTTTTTAATCTCGCGAATTGATTCAAGCCTGTTCTCCGCCTGACGTTTGAGCGAAGCCGGCGCATCTTTATCGGACTTTATCATAAAAAGGAATTGCCGAGCAGCATCATAATCGCCGAGCTTGAAATACAACTCACCGAGCAAACAGCGCACCTGCTGCGTTTGATTATCGGATATACGCAGGTTTGAATAAACATAATTGTAGCTTGCTAAAGCTTGCTTTATTGCATACAAATGCATCTTTGAATCTTTGCAGTCTTCGTATAAACGGCTGATTTTAAGCCAAAGCCCCGCAGTTGTCAGCTCATGGCTTTCTGCCACAATCGGCGCGCAAAGCAGTGCAAGATAATAACCTATAAAAACAGTATGCGTGTCTCTGTCGTTCCCTGTTTGAATTACGGTATCGAGTCTGTAAGGTCCGATTTTCGCGTTCACTGCATCGGATTGGCGCTTGGGTGCCTCGCTAAAGTTCGTGGTTTCCGCGCTGTAAAGGCAGTTAGGACAGGTAATAATGTTATAATAGAGCGGTTCAACGTCTTTATATCTCACCCGCATATCGGCATCATTCCCGATTCTGCGGAGTTTTGATGAAAGTATGTAATGAGTTTCAAACTTGCGACCGCAAAGCGGGCATGCAGTTTTATTAAGGCAGATAATATCAGTTTGATTGTGAGTCAGCGGCAGAGTATACTTGTCGGTGTGACCTTCCGGGAACAATGTACTTTTCTTGAAGCCGGCTCCGCCCTGCCCTGCGCCTTCTTTGGGCTGCTGCCGCTCGTATTTATCAAGTGCGGCTGCGGTCTCCGCGAGACGCTTATAAATTTGCTCAACAATCGAAAATGCCGCATCGGGATATTTTGTGAAGAATTCTTTTATATTATTCCGCGTAACAGAAAGCGCAAGTACATCGGTCAGCGCAACTAAAGCTTCATCATGTTCCTTGTTCAAAAACAACGACTGCTCACATGCGAAACTCCCCTGCCCTACTGACTTTACGAAAACCTCGTTGGTCATTTTATAGTTTTTATAAACACCCGCGCTCCCCTGAAGCACAACAATCATCTGCTTCAGTGAATTTTCCGAAACGATTACAGAACCGAACGGAAATTGCTGCGGGGCGAGTGAGCTTGAATTTTCCATAATAATAAATCCTCCTGCTTAGTGCAAATTTATTACAAACTATCCCCGAAATCCGCGCGGAATTTTTTAGCGAGTTCAATATGCCAGTTTCCAATCGGCTTTAATCTGCCGAAGAAGAAACGCAGAACCCGCGGCTCTTCCACGAATTCAAGCCCGCCTATAAGTTTCCGATTTTCGTAAAGCCAGCTGATTCTGTCGGCTGTATACTTCACTTGTGATAACGTAAATACGCGCCTCGGAACGGCAAGCCGCGCAAGCTCCATCTCCGCGAAACGTTCGCTTCCGTCTGCGTTGCGCTGTTCGCTCATTGTGCCGCGCTCCATGTTGCGTACGCCGCTCGCAATGTAAATCGCGGCAGTCAGCGCACCGGCGCGGTATTCATTCTGCGGGAGATGCTCGCAAATCGCCGTAGCATCAACATGACAGCCGAGACCTCCCGGCGGCGTTACAACGGGGACGCCCTTTTTTATAAGCTCATTGCAAAGCGCTTCGACGATAATAGGTGTTTGATTAACCACGTCAAAGTCCATGGTTTCCTGCAAACCCACAGCAAGCGCTTCCATCTCACGCACCGACATACCGCCGTAAGTCAGGAAACCTTCGTAAAGCGGGATTAATTCCCGCAATCTGAGATACATATCATCGTCATTTACAAGAATTCCGCCGCCGCGCGCCGAACCTAATTTCCGAGCAGAAAAGTAGATAATATCCATCATCGAAGCGATTTCGCGGCAGATTGCTTTTATATCAATATCTTTATATTTTTCATCGCGTACTTTTATAAAGTATAAATTATCGCCCAAAAGACTGGCGTCATACACTAACGGTATGCCGGCATTGCGGCAAATATTAGAAACCTCGCGCATATTATTCATAGAAACCGGCTGTCCACCTATTAAGTTTGTGCCTGCTTCAATTCTGACGAATGCGATTTTTTCTTTTCCGAGGTTTTTAATTAAATTATTGAGTTTATCTATATTTAAGTCGCCTTTGAAAGGCAAACTGCTTTCAATTTTCAAGCCCTCGTCAATCACGATTTCTTCCACAATCCCGCCGAGCAGGGTTATATGCGCCTTGGTCGTCGTGAAGTGGTAATTCATGATTGTTGTAAGCCCGGGTTTTACGAGGATTTTTGCAAGCAAATGCTCACAGGCGCGCCCCTGATGCGCGGGCAGGAAATGCTTCATCCCGAAAATATCCTGCAATACCGCTTCCAAGCGGTAAAAAGTTTCAGAACCTGCATAGCTGTCGTCTGCGCGCATCATTGCCGCATATTGGTCCTGACTCATCGCGTTTACGCCGCTGTCGGTCAGCTGGTCTAAAAATACATCGCGGTTTCTCAGCAGAAAGGTATTGAACCCGGCTTCCTCAATCGCTCTTATGCGCTCTTCAACCGGCAAAAGATTTATTTTCTGCACCATGCGTACCTTGTGCATTTCGAGCGGGATATTTTCACCCGACATAAACTTTACTTTAGACATAACTATTCTCCTTTATTTTGTTCGCTTATTTTAAAGTCCCCGAGCAAGCTTGACTTACTCGGGGACGAGAGTTATTTTAATTTAGGCATTTCTCCGTCATAGCTTCTTTAAGAATTATATACTAAACGAGAAAAAATGTCAATAGATTTAACAAATATTTATTTCGGGTGCAGAAACAGCAGCGGTACCGCTGAAATCAAATGAAGCCGAACCCGCCATTACCGTAATATTCACTCCCCTGCCGGCGCCGCTTCTGTCACCGCCATCCCCGTCTTTAAGCTCGCTCGCATAATCTTCGGGGTCTTCCTTGAATCTTCTCATCATCCATGCATTCAGGTGCAAATTCGGGTAATGCTCGTAAAGAAACTTATCGTCCCGTAATGGAACATTATCGCCGTTTTGAATCCGGCTCGCGATTCGCAGGCATTTTGCCAAGGCGAATACGGTATTGCTCTTGATTTTTGTGTTTTCGAGTTCACGATAAAGCATTGCAAACGCTCGTTCTGTGTTGTCGGCATCTCTTTGCCGACAGCTTTTGGGAACGTTTTCAAAACTGTCCGTATTTCTGCTTGCGGCTAACTGATGCCGCTCCCTACCCCCCGATTCCACACGCTCTCCGGCGACAGAGGCGGCAGTATTGGCAGAATTTGCCCTGTTGTTCATCGTGCGGGCGTAAAATGTCGCTTCTCTCTTTTGATTTTGCGTTTTTGTAAACATCGAAGTCATCGGGGCAAGTGATTTCATCATTGGCAAATCCTCCTTTCTGCCGATTTATATAAAATAATCATTCTTAATTAATATCGGAAATTCTTTCCAAAACTTTAGCAGTAAATAAATATTTTCCCACGAAAAACAAATATTACCCCTGCACCAAACAGCAGACAAATTTTAATGCAGAATTTTTGGTGTAAGACAAGGAAAAAAGCGCAAGAATACTTTATGTATTCTGAGCATTTTTGACGAAGCATGGTAATAAAAGGACAAGCTAAAATGTCTATTGTTTGGTGCAGGGGTAATACTATCTTTTATATGAAAGATTTTATTAAGAAGCATGCAAAAATTCTGACCGGCGCGCTTTGCGGTTTGCTGAACGGCTTATTCGGGTCGGGCGGAGGCGTAGTCGCCGTGCCTATGCTGCGGTTTTTCGGGCTTGAAGCCCGAAAAAGCCACGCGACCTCCGTGGCTGTAATTTTCTTTTTGTCAATTATATCGGTAATCGCGTACAGTTTGCGCGGCAGTCTTGAATGGCAGACTGCACTTTCTTACATTCCCTGGGGAATCGCGGGGGCGGTTTTAGGCTCGCTGCTGCTAAAGAAAGTCCCGAATTCCCTGCTTCGCAGGATTTTCGGGGTTGTAGTGCTTGCTTCGTCTGTGAGGATTTTGTTTTTTCAGTGAAGATGGGGGTTAGTAAAATATGAGTATTATTTGGACTGCGGTTGCGGGATTTCTGACGGGAGTAACGGCTTCAATGGGGCTTGGCGGTGGATTTGTGCTGATTATTTATCTGACGGTTTTCGCGGGGACCGCTCAAGTCGCGGCGGGCGGAATAAATCTGCTGTTCTTTCTGCCGATTGCGCTTATTTCAATGTTTATTCACACGAAAAACAAACTGATTGAATGGAAGCTTGTTGCACCGATTTGCATTGCGGGTATTGCAGGTGTTGCCGGCGGCGTATTGCTTTTAAGTATTGTAGACGAGGATGTGCTGCAGAAACTTTTCGCAGGGTTGCTTGTTTTTGTGGGGTTGCGGGAAATTTTTCATAAGAAAGTTGTTGAAAAAGAACCTTAGCTATGCTATACTGATAATTAATACCAAGCTCTTTTAGAGTTGGCTATGTTAAGCGAAAATTTAGATTGGATTCATTCCAATCTAAATTTAACTATTACTCCGCAACGAAACTCATGCGCCTCACGGCAAAGCCGCTCGGGAGTTTCGTTGCTCAAAACGTGCTTGTTTCTCGTCTGCCTGCGGCAGACAACCGAAACAAGTGCACAATATTAATCCTAAAAAACGCAAGCGTTTTATTGCGGATTAATAATTATATAGATACAAAATGTAGGGAACGACGCCCCCGGCGTTCCGAAAAAAACGGCAAATTAATCTGATTACGGCTATGCCTGATGTTTGCAAATCAATACATATGTCTAGCAGCGCGTTGGAGTTAAACAACTATCAACAACATAAAGGACGGATAAAATTTATGTTAAAACCAAAAAGAATCGGCATACTCACCAGCGGCGGCGACTGCCCCGGGCTTAACGCAACTATTCGCGGCGTTGTGAAAGCCTGCTATCAGCTAATGGGTGAGAAAAATGTAGAAATCGTCGGTATTTCTGACGGCTTTCAGGGGCTTATTAACAATCACTGCAAACTTATGCAGCCATCGGATTTTTACGGGATTCTGACACAGGAAACGGTTGATATTCCCGC
>JAITFV010000248.1 GCA_031281115.1 Oscillospiraceae bacterium
AAGAAGTCTTTTGGTTGACAGTGTAGCCACTCCTGAACAGCCTGTATCACTTCCTCATTCTCCACCGTTTCCCTTCCTTTTTTTTCTGCGTAAGGCGTATATCCTTCTGCAACCCCTCAGCAATAACTTTACCGAGCGCAAGCATATTAGGGTCATTTTTAAACGCGGGCGGCAGTGTTCGTGTAAAATCAATGCTGTATACATCGTCAGTCACTTTCAATCCCTCCGTAAATAACATTGCGCCCTGCCTTAACAGCAACAGCGTACTCCTCAACCACAGTAAACACAGGGCTTGTTATAACCGCCCTTTTCGCACCCGCCCCCCAAATCAAAGCCGTGAGCTTATCGGGGTTTATATCCCGCCCCATAGTCTGCGTCTGCCATTTTACATACTCGTCAACAGCGTTTTCAACTTCCTGTTGTATTCCCGCCGCATTATTCTCCCGCGACTTCGGAATATAGTATACAAGGTCAATGCCGAAATTCACAGGGTCGGGCGCACTTACTTTTACAAGGTCGGTAAGCGGGCGGGTGTGGGAAGCCGAAACAGTATCAAGCACTAACTTTTTCATTTCCTCGTCAGGCATCTTTCCGTCTTTGAGCAGAATCCGAATATCAACCACACCCGGCGAAGGGCTGTAAGGCTTCACGTCCACTATTTCCGCCCCTGCGGTTTTCGCGTGATATTCATACGCTCCGAGCGGTCCCGCTGTTGAAAATGTTTCCATGCTCTGCCTGTAACGCTCATATAATGATTCGTCGGTTTCAATATCAGAGCCGCCCGCGCTTGTAGTTGTGTTTTCGACGCTTTCAAAGAATTGAAACAAATCAACAATCTGCGATATTTGTCCCGCTATAAAGCCGTTTCCTGCAATTCCGGCAGTTAAGCAAACCGCGGGTACTTCAACGCTCGTTTCTCCTATAGGAACGGTCGCCGATTCGGTTGTCGCAAATGTAATCTCCCCGTCCACCGTAACCCTTGTATCGGCGGGAATTGTTACAGCCGACTGCTGCGGTGCCGATATTGTAAAGCGCAGTGTCGTCCTTGCCGCTTCCGGCTGTAATCTGTATGTATCTTTAAAAAGCTCCGAAAGAGAATCCAAGTAATCCCCCGTAGCATATCGCGGCAAATTCTGCCTTGCAGCTTCGTTCAGCAGCACACGCTCCTGCACCCTCAAATCTGCAATCCAATTTATAAAGATTCTCACAGGGTCGGACGGCATAAGTTTACGGTCGGCAATAATCTCATATCCCGTAATCATTTCATTTAAAAGCCGCTGCGTATTCGTATCAACGAAATTAACATCGGGCAGGTGCGGATTTCTGTTATTTATCATGTATTCTCACCTCTATTCGCGGGATTAACCGTCCGTTCGCCTCGTCCCGTGTAAATGAAATATTAACTATTTCCGCCCTCGGCTCGTAAATCCCGATTTTTTTATAAAGCTCCGAAATAAACAGCGTTTCTGCAACCTGCACAGGCTTATCAATAATCCCCGAATCAAGCCCGAAGCTGCGGTCAAGCGACACCGTAAACGCGGGGGTGGTAATAAGCATATAAAGGTTCTGTATTATTTCCTCCGCACGCGACTGCGGCGCGAGATTTATAGTGTAGGGGCGACCCTGCGTGGTCGCCATATTAGGCGTAACCGTATAATTCATAATTCCCCCTAACGTCTTGAATACGACATAAGCGTTACCGTCACCCGCGCTGCAAGCAGATTTCCGTTATTGTCAAACCGTTCAAGTTGTTTCTGCGTCCTCGTAATAACCCACTGCCGCCTGCCGATTATACGGCTGCCGAGTACAAGAACCAACGCCTCGCCCCGCCGTTCGGTTTCAAACAGCTTCATTATTTCCGTCATAGGGTCAACACCCAGAAAAACGGACAGATTCATCGTAAAGGAAATAGTATCAGCGTTAATCCCCACAAATTCAACAAGCGCGTCTTTCATATGCCTGTTATGCGTTGCGAACCGCACCGAACTGTCCCACCGCATACCATTAAACGTCTTGACCTGCTTATTATTCACGAAGAACGGCATGTCGCCAAGCGAACCAATAACAGCCATATTTACAGCCCTCCTATAATCACACCATCGCCCCCGCCGTTCGGCAGATAAATGCAAAGCACGGTTTGCCCGATTTTCGGCAGCCAGGCATTTACAGTTAAATTAGATATAATCGGCGGACTTTGCAGAATCGCAAGCGGTGCAGAAATAAGCGGTTTGCCGCTTATATCCGGTTTATCGGCGAAAGCAACCCGCGCCGTCCTTTTCACTTCGTCAACAAAATTCACCGTGCCAATGCGGATAATACTTTCGTTCACTCTTCACCCTCCTGCGTTTTCCGTAAATTCACCTGCAACGTATACCCGCTTCCGGTTACGCTATGAGTTCCGCGTGATATTATGTACTTGCCATCGAAATAACCCCACCCCGCAACATCGGCAGTAATCCCCGCAAAAAGCCTTACATCGCCGACCAAAGTAAACGAAACCGTAACCGCATCTTTCTTTTTCTGCCGAAAACGCCGCATTGCAAGGTTCCGCGCCTCGTTGCGGTTATTTACTTTTTCGTTGATTTCAAGCGTCAAACCTGCAGGGTCTGCACCACGCGGCGTATAGGTATACTCAATTGTAATTCCCGTCCTCGGGTCGGTATAGACAACACGGCAGCGGCTGTAATTTGTATCGTTAGATTTCTCATTAAAACGCCATGATTTAACGTCCGCTTCGCCCTTTTTTATTTCCCGCACAGCAGGCTTTTTCTCAAAGTCAGCCGCGTCGAAAAGCACAATCATTCCGTCGGTGACTTTCAGCGAAATTCCCGCGTTGTAGCAAAGCCCGTTTAAAAATGAAATATCAGATTTCTGCACCTGCTCTTTTCGGTCATACACAGGGTCAAAATCTGCTCTAAACATACATTCCATGTTGTTGATTTTCGCGATTTCCTTTGCAATCGCCGAAAGTTTTATATTTTCCCATGCCTTTGATTTTTTCTGCTCCCGGACGCTTGAAGCATAAGGCAGGGAAGTGCCTTTGAGAACCACCGCAGAACCCCGCCCCTCCCCGCCCGAAGCGTCCAAATCGTCAATCTCAAAGCTCCCGCATGAAAGCACCCGGTCTTTACCGTCATTCTCCCAGTTCCGCTGAACAATCACAGCAGAAATGCTCATGCCTTTTAAACCATTCGCGCTGCTTCTCGCGGTATCATTAATTGTCAATTGAAAATTATCAATTATTAATTGTCCGTCCACCCACCCATAAACATTAGAATCCCCGCTCGCGCCGTTTTGCCGTCCGAGTTCATAAGCCCCGCCGACAAGCGCGTACTGCTGCCTTCCCGT
>JAITFV010000265.1 GCA_031281115.1 Oscillospiraceae bacterium
CTGTGCGGGCTTAACAAATTTTTCGGGAAGCCGTTCACGCCGGCGCAGCTGCTCGGAACAGGCGCAGAAATAGGTTCCGATGTTCCTTTTTGCATACACGGAGGATTCGCGCTGTGTAAAGGGCGCGGCACGGAAATCGCAGAGATTTTACCGCTTCCCGATTGCTTTTTCGTAGTGGTTAAACCTGAATTATCCTGCTCTACCAAGGAAGCTTACGCGCTTTACGGCAAAAATCCGCTCCCGTGTACAGAATGGCGCGGAGGGCTGCATTTATACAATGTTTTTGAAAAACTCTATATGCACCCCGAAATTGACAAAATTAAACGGGAATTAACAGCTCTCGGGGCGTTGGAAGCGGGCATGACGGGCAGCGGAAGCGCGGTTTTCGGCGTGTTTGCAGATATGAAAGCGGCTGAAAATGCATTTTCGCGGATAAATTATACGGAAAAATTTATAGCAAGACCTATACTTGACAAAGTATACTGATTTATAGTATAATTATTAGGCGAAGAAATCAAATAAAGGCAGAAAATTAAGTTTGAAACAAAATACGACTGAAACGGGGAAAACTTTGTTTTCATTCTTCGTTGGTGAAGAAAGGACTTAATGAAAATATGATTGTTTTAAATAACCATCTCGGCAGCGTAAGTATATCGCGGAATTTTTTCACTGCACTTATCGGAAGCGCGGTGACGGGTTGTTACGGCGTTGCCGGTACGAACGCAGGCGGATTATGGCAGAACATGGTTGAATCGCTGCCTTTTCTGAAAAAAATAAAAAACGATAATAAGGGCGTAAACATCCGGTTCACGGACGGTAAAATTTTCATTGATTTGCATATTACTGTTGTTTACGGGGTTAATGTCGCTTCAATCGTGAAAAGTATTCAGCATAAAGTCACTTATATCACGGAAGAACAAACGGGAATAAAAGTCGGGCGCGTCAACGTTTATGTGGACGCTATAAAATCTTAATTTCGGGGGACAAAATTTTGGCGATTAGCGGAAAAATGCTGAAAAGCGCGATTATATCCGGCGCAAATAACATAATTAACCACAAAGTCATGGTTGACGAGATGAACGTTTTCCCTGTACCTGACGGGGACACGGGTACTAATATGTCAGCAACCATAAAAGCTGCGCTCACGGAGCTTTCGCTTCTGCCCGATGATGCGCAAATCAGCACAGTCGCGGATGTAACGGCATCAGCGATGCTGCGGGGCGCGAGAGGAAATTCAGGCGTTATATTATCACTGCTTTTCAGAGGGCTTTCCAAAGGTTTAACCGGAAAAACCGAAGCTGCTCCCAAGGATTTTATGAATGCGATGAAGATGGGCGTAGAAGCGGCTTATAAGTCGGTTATGAAGCCGACGGAAGGTACGATTTTAACGGTTGCGCGCGAGGCGGTTGATGCAGCACTGGAGAAAGCCGAAAAAAAGGGCAGTTTTGAAGAGGTTTTAAGTGTGCTGCTGACCGAGGCGGAAGCGTCGCTTGAACGCACACCCGAGCTTCTGCCGGTGCTTCAGAAAGCCGGCGTCACAGACGCGGGCGGAATGGGCTATGTGGTGATTCTGAAAGGCATGAAGCAGGCTTTTGAAGGTGGCGGAATTATTGAACAGGCGGCAGTTTCCGAAAGCGCGGAGCAAACTTCTTCAAACAAAGCCGGTTCTTTCGACATGGATATAGAATTTACTTACTGCACGGAGTATTTGGTAATTAAAAACCAAAACGCGGAGGATACCATGCTTCTGCGCGCACACCTCGAAACAATAGGCGACAGCGTGGTTGTTGTTGACGATGATGAAATTATTAAAGTTCATGTTCATACTGAGAATCCGGGCAATGCGCTCGAAAAAGGCTTGAAGTTCGGCGCGCTTACGGGCATCAAAATAGAAAACATGAAAGAACAGCACAAACAGGAGGCTGTCAAGGCGGAGCTTCAAAAATCGAAATCACATAAGCTCAGTCCCCGGCGTCCTGAGGAAAAATACGGTTTCGTGGCTGTTGCGAACGGCGCGGGAATTGAAACCCTGTTCAAAGACCTCGGGGTAGACAGGATTGTTCGCGGCGGGCAAACGCAGAACCCGTCAACAGAAGATATACTTGAAGCCGTTTTGGCAACACCTGCTCACAATGTCTTTGTTTTACCAAATAACAAGAACATAATCATGGCGGCAGAGCAGGTTATAAAACTTGCCGACAGAAACGTTATAGTTTTACAATCGCGAACGATTCCGCAGGGGCTGGCGGCAATGCTCTGCTTCGATGAAGAGCTCGGCGTGAGCGAAAACAGTGTAGTTATGACCCGTGCTCTTGACAATGTCGGAACAGGCGCAGTGACTTATGCGGCACGTGACAGTAACTTTGAGGGCAAGAAAATAAAATCCGGCGAGATTTTAGCTCTTGAGAACGGCAAACTGTCGTTCACCGAGAAGGAAGTTCAAAAAGCACTCGTTAAACTCACCCGCAGAATGATAAAGAGCGACACGAGTTACGTTACGGTAATGTACGGCTCCGATGTAACCGATGAAGAAGCGGAAAAAGCGTTTGATGCGCTTCGAGATAAGATTAATGACGATATTGAAATAGGCTTGATAAGCGGCGGGCAGCCGGTGTATTATTATATTATTTCGGTGGAGTAGGGTGCGATGCGGGCATTACGCCCTACGGGTGGGGTTTTATGAAAAAAATCTTAGTTTGCGAGGACGAAGCCGCTATACGCGATTTTGTTGTGATTAATTTAAAACGCGCTAATTATGAAGTGATTGACGTTGATTCCGGTGAGAAGGGTTTTGCGGAGTTTAAAAAAGCTCTTGAAAACAGCTGTCCATTCGATGTTGCGCTGCTTGATATTATGATGCCCGGAATAGACGGCACGGAGCTTTGCCGCCGGATTCGCGAGGAAAGCAATTCAATCGGCATTATAATGCTCTCTGCGAAAACGCAGGAAATGGACAAGATTACTTGTTTGACCATCGGTGCAGACGATTATGTAACGAAACCTTTTTCGCCGTCGGAACTGGTAGCGAGAGTAGACGCGATTTACCGCCGTGTAAGCCTCAATGCCGGGGCGGGAGCAAATTCACGGGAGCTTATTTCGGGGCCGTTCACGGTTAATACTAAGAGCAGGGTTATTACGAAAGACGGCGGGCCGATAGATTTAACGCAGGTTGAATACCAAATTATGGAATATTTTATAAAAAACAATGGCGTCGCGCTCGACAGAAAGAGCATTTTAGTGCATATTTGGGGCGAGGGATATTACGGTGATGATAAAATTGTTGACGTGAACATCAGAAGGCTCCGCATGAAAGTGGAGAGCGACCCGTCAAATCCCGTTTTTATACAGACAGTATGGGGGTTCGGTTATAAATGGGCGGTTGAATAAATGGCACGAAAAAGCATAGCTACCCGTTGGTTTATTAACAGTTTCAGCGTCGTCGCGGTTTTCCTTTTAATTGTGAACGTGAGCGTTTATTTCGCGCTTCGGAGTTATTATTACGGCGCGGTGCGGCAATATCTCGGTACGCAGGCGAATATAGTTTACGGGATTCTGTCTTACATGGATGATTACGAGCCGGCGATACGCCGTTCCATAGAAGAGTTCGACAGAAAGCATCATATGGAGCTCATGGCAATCACTGCGAACGGCAGAATCGACCTGACTTCAAGCGGCTTCTCGCCGGAAGAAGACCATGAGATGCCCGATTATGAGAAAGCGCGGCTTTCTGAAGGCAGAGTTGCAGATTATGTGGGTTTTCTGCCTAATTCCCAGCGGTATATGGCAGTGACTGTTATGCTTTCGGGCGAGGTTTATGACGCAATCAGAGTTGTTACTTCACTTGATAGAATTGATATGCAAATATATACGATTACGCTGATTGTAGCTGTGTTAAGTGCGGCTGTTATGCTGTTTGTTCTGTTCCTCGGAATGTATTTCATAAGGTCGATTGTATCACCTTTGCGGCGAGTGGGCGATTCGGCAAAGCGGCTCGCGGCGGGCGATTTCTCCGACCGCGTAATCTTAACAAAGAATGACGATGAAATCGGCGAATTATGCAGGATTTTTAACTCAATGGCTGACGATTTGAAAAACTCGGAAAAAATTAAAAACGACTTTATTTCCTCAGTCTCGCATGAACTCCGTACGCCGCTGACCGCTATCCGCGGCTGGAGCGAAACAGTGCTTGAAACAGGCAAGGACGATGAAAATTTCGAGAAAGGCATGAAGGTGATTACATCCGAAACCACGCGGCTTTCCGATATGGTTGAAGATTTGCTGGACTTCTCGAAGATGCAGAGCGGGCGGTTGAAATTGCAAAAATCTAATATGAACCCGCTTGATGAGCTTGCTGACGCAGTTTCGGTTTACGCCGAGAAAGCAAAGAAAGAACAGGTGGAATTAATATATACCGAACCCGATTTTACAGCGTTTATCCATGGCGATAAAAACAGAATCAGACAGGTTTTCATAAACATAATCGACAATGCTGTAAAGTATAGTTCCAAAGGTAAAGTTATTGTAAGAGCCGAGCTTGCGGAAGAGCGTGTTATAATCAGCGTAAGAGATAACGGCTGCGGGATTTCGGCGAAGGATTTACCGAAAGTTAAAGCGCGGTTTTTCAAGGCGAATAAAGTCGTGCGGGGTTCGGGAATAGGGCTTGCGGTTGCGGATGAAATAATCATGATGCATGAGGGAACGCTTGCGATAGAAAGTGAGCCGGGCAAAGGAACAACGGTAAAAATAACATTGCCGGTCTCTCACCCGGGTCTGCCGTCTCGTTCTTTGCGGCAGAGTGAACGCAGTTCACTCCCTTACGAGGAGGGGAATAGGAGAATAAATGAGTAAGCAGGTTAAACAGGCAAAAATAGGTGGACAGGCGCTTTTCGACGGCATAATGATGCGCGGCGAGAAAAAAGCCGCTATGGCTGTGCGGAAAAAAGATGGCACGATTCACGTTGAGGAGTGGGAATTGCCTAAGAAAAAATGGTATCAAAAAGCGTTTTTTATCCGCGGAATTTTCAATTTCATACTGCAAATGAAAGACGGCTATAAGTATATGATGAAATCTGCCGAAATCTCGGGTTACTTGGACGAAGAAGAAGGGGCGCAGATGGGCAAGTTTGAAAATTGGCTGACGGAGAAATTCGGCGATAAGCTTATGTCAGTCGTGATGGTGCTCGGTATAATATTCGGATTTGCGCTCACCCTGCTTTTATTCATGTTTGTGCCGTCGTTTATTTTCACCGGTATAGATTATCTCATGCCTGAGAGCGTGAATTTGCAACCGTATCAATCGCTGTTTGAGGGCTTGCTCCGAATCACGATTTTCATTATCTACTTGGCTCTGACTTCACTCATGAAAGATATCCGCAAGACATTTCAATATCACGGCGCGGAGCATAAAACGATTTTCGCGAATGAATCGGGCGCGGAGCTTAACGTTGAAAACGTAAGAAATTATAAGCGTTTTCACCCGCGCTGCGGCACGAGTTTTATATTTTTAATGCTTGCAATCAGCATAATTTTCTACACACTAATGCCTTTCGATAACCGCGTAATCAGCGAGGCTTTGGAAATTAACACCTTCGCGGCGAGCGCGGTATGGACGATGATTCGGCTTGCACTGCTGCCGGTTTTAGTCGGGATTTCCTACGAACTGCTCAAGCTCGCGGGGCGGTACGACAGAAATATTTTAATGAGAATAATTTCCGCACCCGGAATGGGAATCCAGCGGCTGACAACAAAAGACCCGACCGATGACCAGCTTGAAGTGGCTTTGGCTGCTTTCATTCCCGTGTTGCCTCAAGACGAAAAACCCGATGTCACGTAATGAAGAAAAATGGCTTCGGGAGTACGCTGAAAAAAGCGGCGAAAGCTTAGAAAAGCTGATTCGGCGCAGAGAAGCCGGCGAGCCTTTGCAATATATTTTAGGCGAGTGGGAATTTTACGGATACAATTTCAAAGTCGGAAAAGGCGTGTTAATCCCCCGTCCCGAAACAGAATTTCTTGTAGATTTGGCGAAGGAATATTGCGTCAGAGGTGCGCCTGTTTTTGACCTTTGTGCAGGGTCGGGTTGCGTGGGAATCGCAATCGCGAAGGAAACGCATCGCAGCAGTGTTATCGCAGTCGAAAAGTCGCCCCGGGCAATCGAATATCTGAAAAAAAACATCGCATTAAACAAAGTCGAAAAACAAGTGCATATTATAGAATGTAATATATTTAACCGGTACAAGATAAGAGACCAATTCTTTCAAACACTGAAGAAAAATTGCGCTCTTGCGTCAATTGTAATGAACCCGCCGTATTTATCAAAATCAGAAATGCAAAGTTTGCAAAAAGAAGTAACTCATGAACCCGAAGAAGCGCTGTACGGCGGAGGCGAGGACGGACTTGATTTTTACCGTAACTTTTTCGATAAATGGAACGTGAAGCATAATCCGCTGTTCGCCTGCGAGGTCGGCGACGAACAGGCAGCGGCAGTCTGCGAGATTATGGAAAACAAAGGCTTATCGCCAAAAGTATTAAAAGATTATTCGGGAATTGACAGAATAGTATATACACTGAAATCGTAGGATGCGTTGCTCTCAGCGCATCATAAAAAGGAGACAGAATTATGCCTAAAAAAGAAGCCGCGAAAAAAACTATTAACACAAACACAGGTGCTGACGAGAAGAAGAAAGCCTTGCAAACCGCAATCGCGCATATTGAGAAGCAGTTCGGAGCGGGCGCGGTCATGTATATGAGCGGCGAACACAGCAAGATGAACGTGGAATCGCTGCCTACGGGTTCACTGACGCTTGATATGGCACTCGGAATCGGCGGCTTGCCTAAAGGCAGAATCACCGAAATCTACGGGCCTGAGAGCGGCGGCAAAACCACGGTTTCACTGCATGCTGTTGCAGAAGCGCAGAAGCGCGGCGGTATCGCGGCGTTTATCGACGTTGAACACGCGCTCGACCCTATTTACGCAAAGGCGCTCGGCGTTGATATTGACCAGCTTATAGTTTCGCAGCCGGATGCGGGTGAGCAGGCGCTCGAAATAATCGAGGCGCTGACCCGTTCGGGCGCGGTGGATATAATCGTGCTTGACAGCGTGGCGGCGATGACTACTAAAGCCGAAATCGAGGGTGAGATGGGCAGCACAACTGTCGGTATGCAGGCGCGGTTAATGTCATCATCGCTCCGAAAACTCACGAGCGTTATTTCAAAAACGAACACAGTCGCGATTTTCATAAACCAAATACGAGAGAAAATCGGCGGCTACGGCAACCCCGAAACTACGCCGGGCGGTCGTGCGTTAAAATTTTACGCTTCGGTCAGAATCGAAGTCCGTAAAGGCGAGCCAATAAAAGACGGCACGGAAATAATAGGCGCGAGGACGAAATGCAAAGTGCAGAAAAACAAGGTTGCGCCGCCGTTTAAGTCCTGTGAATTTGATATGATTTTCGGCAAGGGAATCTCTAAAGACGGCGAAATATTAGATATTGCAACCGAAATCGGCGTTACGAGGAAGAGCGGCGCGTGGTTTTATTACGGCGATGAGCGTTTAGGTCAGGGGCGCGAGAACGCGAAGGAATTCCTCTCGCAGAACCCTGAAATAATGGGTGAAATTGAACAGAAAGTCCGTGAGCAGGCGAAGAGCGGCACGATTGTTTCAATCAGCAGTGAAAATGCAGGGGACGCCGCCTCATCCGAAATACCGGAGGAACCCAAAAAAGGCAAAAAGAAAACTGTAGTAGTTGAAGCAGAGGATAACTTTGAGGAATTCTCGCCGGATGAATTATAAAACTATTTAAAACAGGGGAGGTGACATAAATGGAAGTTGCAGTTGAAAAAATAAAGACAGCAATCGCGTCTTTGGAAGAGAAAATAAAGGCTGCGCAGAAATATATTGAAGCTGCGGAAGCGCGGGGGCAAACCTCGACGCCTGATTACGCCCGTGTTAAGAATCAGCTTCCTGTAGCCGAGGAGCGGCTTCGCGGTCTTTACGCTGACCTTGAAGAACTGCAGAATGCCGATGAACCGGAAATTTTTGAAGAACCTGAAATCATAGAGGAGTTCGAGCCGGAGCCCGAGCCGGAACCTGAGCCTGAGCCTGAGCCTGAACCTGAGCCCGAACCGGAGCCTGAACCGGAGCCCGAACCGGAGCCCGAGCCCGAACCCGAACCGGAACCTGAACCGGATATGTCGCCCTATAAACTTCCCGATATGCCGCAGCATTTGGCGCCGGCTGTACCTTCATATCCCGTGCATACCGGAATAACGCCGGAGTCACTGACGAAGCGGGGATTCGGGTTGCTGGAAGACGGGGAATGGGTCAAGGCGGGTGAAAAATTTGACAGCGCGCTTGATATTGAACCCGAATATGCGAAAGCGTATGTAGGACTGCTGTGCGTGGAGCTGAAAGCTGCGAGCGAGGTGGGTTTAACAACTCAAAATTCACCGCTCACAAAAATGTCGAACTACAAAAAAGCCATTCGTTATGCTGCGCCGGAGTACCGTGCAGTGCTCGAAACATATAATCAGATTATACAGCACCGCTTGGAAAGCATGGAAGATAAAGAAGAGGAAGAACGTCAAAAGCAGGAAGCGGAGCGGCGCAGAATTGCGGAAGCTGACGAGAAACGCAGACGCGAACTTGAAGAAGAACAGCGCAGGCTTGAACTTGAGCTCGAGGAAGAAGAACAGCGCAAGCGCGAGCTTGAAGAAGAACAACAGCGCAAACTTCAAGAGGAGCAATTCGCCGGAATGGAAGAATTCCTTGTTTCCGATGATGAACCCGCACCGGAACCGACTCCCTTAGCCGAAGAAGAGTTTATAATCGGGGAAAAAGCTCCTCCGGAAGAAGAAATATTCCTAACGGAAACGGAAGTTGTTCCCGCAAAGGCGAAGGCAGAAGTTAAAGCAAGTGCGGGAGCGGATAGTGCCGAGCAGCAGAGGCTTCGCGAGGCGTCAGTGAAAGCCCAGGAAGCCGCAAAGCTTAAAAAAGAACAGGAAGAGCGCGAAATAGAGGAGGAGCAGGAATACAGAAGAAACCAAAAAATTTGGGTCAAAAAAGGACTTTGCTTCTACTGCGGCGGAAAGCTGACACTGCTTAAAAAATGCACGGAATGCGGAAAGAAGAGTTAGTCTGTGGAACTTTGCAACGACTTCGATAAAGCTAAAACACGCGCTCTTAAAATTCTTTCGTACCGCGACCACAGCGGCGGCGAGCTTCTCGCAAAACTCGGCAAGTATTTCGATGAAAAAATCTGCAGAGAAGCACTTGCGTGGGTTCGCGAAATAGGTTATCAGAACGATGAAAAGTACGCTGAAAAATACGCCGCCGTGCTGATTGAAAACAAGCACTGCGGCGTACGCAAAGCGCGCTGGGAAATGAAGAGAAAGGGCTTATCCGAAGATGTAATTGAAGCCGCGCTTGAAAAATATGACGGTGATGAAATCGTTGAAATAATTGTAAATATTATTGAGCGTAAGTACGCGGATAATCTTGATGACCGGCAGGGTGCGAGAAAAACAACAGACGCACTCGCAAGGCGCGGATATGATTACGATGACATAAAAGCAGCGATAAATCGTGTTAAGGAAGATTTGGAATTGGATAGCGAGTAGGGGCGAATTGTCTGCCCGCGAATGCCGCAGACGCACTCATTAGACGATTCTACCAACTCCGTTCGCGGCACCTCTCCTCTCGTAAGGGCATCTTTTCCTGCGGAAAGGGCGGCAAGCGCCGCTTGCCGAGAAAACACTTTAGTGTTTTCAATTTAATCAGCTATACATTACAAATTATCGCGGGATTGGAAGCTTGAAAGGATTAAAATGCAAAGTACAGCAAAAGTAGGCATAGTCTCGCTCGGCTGCCCGAAGAACCAGTGCGACGCGGAGCTTATGCTTGATAAAATAGCGAAAGCCGGCTTCGCGCTTGTGAGCGAGCCGGGGCTTGCAGATGTAGTTATAATCAACACCTGCGGGTTTATTCAAAGTGCGAAAGAGGAAGCAATCGCCGAGATTTTCGAGGCGATTTCGCGCAAAGCCGATGGTTTCAATAAGAAAATCATCGTTACCGGCTGCCTTCCGCAGCGCTATAGAGAGCAGATGGAGAGCGAGTTCCCCGAGGTTGACGGGATTCTCGGAATCGGCAAAAACGATGACATTGTTGAAGCTGTTAATTCTGTGCTTCTTGATAAAAAAATCTGCGCTTTTACAGAGCCGGAAGAACTTAATATGGAGGGTGAAAGATTACTTTCAACCCTGCCGCACTACGCTTATCTGCGAATCGCAGACGGCTGTGACAATAAATGTTCCTACTGTGCAATCCCGCTCATTCGCGGGAAATACCGTTCACGCAAGCTTGAAAATATTTTAGTTGAAGCGCGGGGATTAGCCGCTAAAGGTGTGCGGGAACTCATTATAATTTCGCAGGATACCACGAATTATGGTTCAGATTTAGAGGGTAGCTATACGCTTTCCGAGCTGCTTAACCATCTTTGTGGAATTGACGGAATCAAGTGGATTAGGTTGCTTTACTGCTACCCAGACAAGGTCACGGACGAGTTAATCAGCACGATAAAAAACCAAGAAAAAATCGTGAATTATATAGAAATGCCGATTCAGCATTGCAGTGAAAAAATTCTCCGCGCAATGAACCGAAGCGGAAATGAGCAGTCACTGCGGGACTTAATCGCGAAGCTAAGAAATGAAATCCGCGGTATAATAATCCGCACAACTGTAATCGCCGGCTTCCCCGAGGAAACCGAAGAGCAATTTACAGAGCTTGCAGAATTTTTAAACAGCGTAAAATTCGAGCGGCTCGGGTGTTTCGCGTATTCCGAGGAGGAGGACACTGAAGCGGCGGGGTTTGAGCAAGTTGACGAAAAGGAGCGGCTTCACCGCGCAGAAATCATAAACGAACAGCAAGAAATCCGCATGAGCGAATTTTACGCGGAGCAGGTGGGGCGCGAGTTTGAGGTTGTTGTTGAGGGTTACGACAGGTATTTAGAAATGTATTTCGGGCGCAGTTATATGTATGCTCCCGAAATTGACGGCATGATTTATTTCCGGCAATCCGCCGATGACAATATCGGCGAAACGCTTAAAACGTCCGATTTTATAACGGTGAAAATCACAGACGTAATTGACAATAATCTGATTGGAGAAGCGGTATGAATTTAGCAAATAAGCTGACATTTCTGCGTGTTTTAATGATACCGCTTTTCATTTTCTTTTTATATTTTCTTCCAGCACCGATGTTATTCGGATATTTTAACCTTAATACAATAATTGCTCTTTTAATATTTATCATAGCATGTATTACCGATGCAATTGACGGATATGTTGCCCGTAAATATAATATGATTACGGATTTAGGAAAGCTTATAGACCCGCTCGCAGACAAAATTTTAGTGCTTAGCGCACTTGTATGTTTTATACAAGTATTTTGGATTCCCGCGTGGACTGTCGTTATAATTATTGCAAGAGAATTTGTCGTGACGGGTTTTAGGCTCGCAGTAGTTGCAAAAGACAACAAAGCCGTTATTGCAGCTGATATTTGGGGTAAAATAAAAACCGCATTTACGATGGGGGCAATTATTGCAATCATGGTTTTTCACATTGCATGGGATTTCGTTTTTCAGATATTATTTAATACTTATGTGAACCGGCAATTGCTTTATTTAATTTGCGATATACTTGTTTATATCTGTGTTGTTTTGACGGTAATTAGCGGCATTACTATGATTTATAAAAACAGAAAATTATTCAAACAATAAAATGCAGGGGCGCGCATTGCGCGTCCGGAAGGAAGCAAAATGGATAAATACGACTTTACTGCAATTGAGAAAAAGTGGCAGGATTATTGGGAATTGAACCGCACTTTTCACGCTGAAATCGACCATAAGAAGCCGAAGTTTTATGCGTTGATTGAGTTCCCGTACCCGTCAGGTCAAGGGCTCCATGCGGGACATCCGCGACCTTATACCGCGATGGATATAATCGCGCGTAAACGACGTATGCAGGGCTATAACGTGCTGTTTCCGATTGGTTGGGACGCATTCGGGCTGCCGACGGAAAACTTCGCTATACAAAATAAAATCCACCCGAAAACCGTCACTAAAAACAATGTGGCGAAGTTCACGCAGCAATGCAAAAGCTTCGGTTGGTCTTTCGACTGGCAGCGCGAAGTAGACACCACCGACCCGAATTATTATAAGTGGACGCAGTGGCTCTTTTTGCAGTTTTTTAAAAAAGGCTTGGCTTATAAAAAAGAAATGGCAGTCAACTGGTGTACAATGTGCAAGGTTGTGCTTGCCAATGAGGAAGTCGTAAACGGTGCATGCGAGCGGTGTACCGGAGAGGTTGTGCGTAAGGTAAAAAGTCAGTGGATGCTGAAAATTACCGAATTTGCGCAGGAGCTTATTGACGGTCTTGAAGACGTGGATTATCCCGACAGAATCGTCTATTCGCAAATCAACTGGATTGGAAAATCTACAGGCGCGGAGATTGATTTTAAGACGACCGCCGGCGACGATGATATTCTGCGCGTTTACACCACGCGCCCCGATACGCTTTTCGGCTCGACATACATGGTAATCGCACCGGAACACGCGTATGTTGAAAAATGGGCCGACAAGCTTAAAAACATAGATGAAATCCGCGATTATGCCGCAAAAGCAGCACGTAAATCCGACTTTGAAAGAAGTGAAATCGCAAAAGAAAAATCTGGTGTGTGCTTAGACGGCGTATCGGCAATCAACCCGGCTACAGGCAAAGAAATCCCGATTTTCATTTCCGACTACGTCCTCACGGGTTACGGTACCGGCGCGATTATGGCTGTACCCGGACACGACCGACGCGACTGGGAATTTGCGAAGAAGTTCGGACTTCCGATTATTGAGGTTGTTAGAGGCGGTGATATAGAAAAAGAAGCTTTCGTGCTTGATACAGATGATGGCGTGATGGTGAACTCCGGTTTCCTTGACGGGCTTCCTGTCCCCGAAGCGAAAGCAAAAATAACTCAGTGGCTCACTGAAAATAAATTAGGTGAGAAGAAGACGAATTATAAGCTTCGCGACTGGGTTTTCTCGCGACAGAGATATTGGGGTGAGCCTATACCTGTAGTCTACTGTGAGAATTGCGCAAAATCACCGCAAAGCGGCGGAGCGGGTGACGAGACTCTCGGCTGGGTTGCAGTTCCTGAAAGTGAGCTGCCGCTTATGCTTCCGGAAATTGATAATTATATGCCGACCGACACAGGCGAATCACCGCTTTCAACGCTTGAAAGTTTTATTAATACCACTTGTCCCGAATGCGGCGCGCCCGCTAAGCGCGAGACGGATACTATGCCGCAATGGGCAGGTTCATCGTGGTATTATCTGCGGTACGCAGACCCGAATAATGACAGCGAATTCGTATCAAACGAGGCGCTTGAATATTGGCTGCCCGTCGATTGGTACAACGGCGGCATGGAACACACAACATTGCACCTTTTATACTCGCGCTTCTGGCATAAGTTTCTGTTCGGGATTGATAAGGTCAACACGCCCGAACCGTATCTCAAGCGCACCGCGCATGGC
>JAITFV010000016.1 GCA_031281115.1 Oscillospiraceae bacterium
ATTGACCAGTCGCCAATCGGCAGAACACCGCGCTCAAACCCCGCGACATACACCGGAGTTTTCACTGATATCCGCGACCTTTTCGCTTCTACGAACGCGGCAAAGATGAAAGGTTTTTCGACGGGGCGGTTCTCGTTTAACGTGCGCGGCGGACGATGCGAGGCATGCGAGGGTGACGGCATTATTAAAATCGAAATGCACTTTTTGCCGGATATATATGTTCCCTGCGATGTTTGCAAAGGTCAGCGGTACAGCAGAGAAACGCTGGAAGTGACTTATAAAGGCAAAAACATTTACGATGTACTCGAAATGACTGTTGAAGAGGGAATCAGCTTCTTCGAGAATATTCCGAGAATTGCGAAAAAGATGCAGACTTTGTTTGATGTCGGGCTTGGTTATATTAAAATAGGACAATCCGCAACCACACTTTCGGGCGGGGAAGCGCAGCGCGTTAAACTTGCCACCGAGCTTGCAAAACGTGCAACAGGGCGCACGATTTATATTTTAGATGAACCTACAACAGGACTGCACACTGCTGATGTTCATAAACTTATAGACGTGCTTCAAAAGCTTGTCGAGGGCGGGAATACCGTTGTTGTGATTGAACATAACCTTGATATTATCAAAACCGCCGACCATGTAATTGACCTTGGTCCCGAGGGCGGTGACGGCGGCGGTCTCATCATAGCTGAGGGTACGCCGGAGCAGCTCGCGAAGAGCAAAAAGTCTTTCACAGGGCAGTATTTGAAGAGGATGTTTGACAAAGGAAAAGAAAAAACTAATAAAAGCAAATAAAATTACCTATGTGAAATATAAATAAGTTTTAAGTGAAATATAAACAAAAACCGTTGACAGATTTTACTTTATATGGTAAACTTGTATTAATTATTTAAATCAGAAAGCAGGTATTACTTATGGGCAGAAGCAGCGGAAGGTCCGGCGGTGGAGGCGGGCGCAGCGGTGGGGGCGGCATGGGTGGCGGCAGGAGCGGCGGAGGCGGCAGAAGCTCGGGTTCGGGTGGACGCAGTTCAAGCTCACGCAGTTCGGGCGGTCTCAGCGGAGGATTGGGTGGTCTCGGCGGTTCCGGTTCTTCAAACCGCTCTAATAATAACAGCACCGGCAGTAGTTTCGGTCGCGGATTAAGTTCAGGGTTAGGTTTCGGTATAGGTCAGCAGGTCGGGCGTAACCTCATGGGCGGCGGAAACAACCGCAGCAATAACCGGAGCGGCGGCTTTAACAATAACCGTGGCTTTAATAATAATCGCGGCTTCAATAATAACCCCGGGCGCCAAAGAATGACCTGGGGTATTGAAACTGTTATTATCGTTATTTTTATTGCTGTTGCGCTTTGGTTTGTATTCGGCAGTACGAGTGCTAATGTTGAGCGCAGCACAATAGAGCGTTCAAAAATTACCAACGTAGCCTCCGACGATGTTCTTGAATATTTTGATGATACCCATTCAGGCGGATGGTTCTCTAATTCACGCGCGATGCAGACAGGCGCGCAGGAAGCGTTCAACCTTACCGGAGTTAAATTCGGAATCTGGGTCACTAATGACCTCAATGGCGACACTAACCCGTCTGACGCATTGCTTGAAGCATATACAGATGCTCTGTACGAAGTAATTTTCGGCGATAGTCCGAGCCATCTTTTATTGCTTTTAGTTGAATTAGATTACGGCGAATATGCTTATTGGGTTGGAAGGGGTGCCTCGGCAAGCACCGTGTTTGACAGCGAAGCATTGGATATCCTCGGCGGCTATCTTGCGCACTATTGGGACCTCGCTGACCCATACAGAAGCAGCCCTATTTCGGAAAGCGAAATGTTCGGCAAAACGTTGTCCGAAACGGCCAAGCGCATAATGACTGTTACGCCGACAACGGCTCAGACGGTGATGCCGTGGATATTCGGGCTCGCCGCGATTATTATAGTATTCCTCGGCGTTAATGCCGCGATAAAGTCTAACACAAAGCGTAAGCTCGCCGCCGCAGAGCAGGCGAGAGCGGATGCAGAGCTGCTTAATACGCCGATTGCCGGGCTTGACGGCGCACCTCAAAGCGACCCGCTTCTTGATAAATATAACAACCCTCCCCCGCCGGAATAAAGTCCTGTATTCAATAGACGATTTCCCTAAATATCAATTTAATTTAAGAAAGGTAAGAAAAATTATGGCAGGTATTCTTTCCCGTGCGCGAGATATTCTCGCAAGTAACATTAACGCGCTTTTGGATAAGTGCGAAGACCCGGCAAAAATGATTGACCAGCTTCTGCGCGATGCGCGCAAAAATCTGGCTGATGTCAAAAAAGAATCTGCAAACGTAATCGCACAGGAAACCGCGGCGCTCCGTGCACTTGAAAAAGAACGTGCAGATGTAATCGAGTACACAAGAGCAACCAAAGCGGCAATCGCGGCAGGCAATGAAGCAGACGCCCTCAAGCTTGCTGAGCGCGTTTCCAAAGAAGAAGCGGAGCTTGCGCAGGCTGAAAAAGTTTACGCGATGT
>JAITFV010000086.1 GCA_031281115.1 Oscillospiraceae bacterium
TGAAATTTCTCGATTTTCAACTCAAACGCAACAAGACAACACAGTTCTCGGTGCATGAACACAAGGTCGATGTAAAAATCAGAATCACCGACTTGCACACGGTATTCCTCGCCAACGAAAGTGAAGTCTTTGCCGATTTCTAAAATGAAATTTTTGAGATTCTGAACAATCGCGCGTTTCAAGTCATTCTCGGAGTGCTTGCTCGGCAAGTCAAGAAATTCCAGTACATAGCTGTCGAGGAAACGCACGTTTTCGTTTCGCGGGACACTTTCGGGGAGCAACTTTTCTGACGAAATCATATAGCGTTGAAAATATGCACTCTTGATTTGCCGCTCTAATTCGCGGTATGAATACCTTTCTTTCACGCATAGAGCCATGTAAAATTCACGTTCCTCAACGTCTTTTGAACTTGACATAATCAGCAAATGCGTAGCCCAACTAATTTGTGTCAACACTGTTGACACAAATTCATTTCCATTGTACGTTTCGTAAAATTGCCGCATTCTGTACAGTCCGCGACGATTGAACCCCTTAATGCCGGGGCAGTTTTCTTTGATATATTTAGCCGTTTCGTCTATGAAAGAAGAACCCCATGACGATTTCGCACTTTCTTCGCTTAAATACTCGCCGATGTTCCAGTAGAGTTTTATGAGTTCAGCGTTGACACTTTGCAGAGCGTTCTGTCGCGCCTGCTCAATCATATCTACGATTTTACCTGCGTATGGGATAATCTCACCGTTCATGGTATTGCCCGCCTTTCTGCGTTTATCAAGTTCAATTATATCACATTTTTACGAAAATTTCAATAGTTTTGAAAAACAAAAAATCCCCCTGCCGCCGACAATCGTCAGCGACAGGGGGAGTGGGTTACTCAATCTCGTCCTTGTTCTTGTTTCGAGAGCGTTCGCGCTCGTGTTCATGGGGATTTCGCCCGATAATCGAATCCACGTTAGACTTCATCGTATCGACTTCGCGGAATTCATCTTTCGCCGCATAGTATTCGGGGTAGAGCCGTTTCTTTTCCTCATACAACTCTGCCAATTCCGCGCGGAGTGTCTTAATCAGCGGATATTTTTTGTCAGGGAAGTGAGCATTGAGCGACTGCTTCGCCGCATTGTGCAGAATGAAGTCCGTTTCATTCTCACGGCGGTACTTCTCTTTCAGAATCACCTTGTCAAGCCGCTCCACAACAGGCTTTGTCTTGCGGAACGTGTCTAAATCCTTAATCTGTGAGTTTAACTCACGAATACGGCTCTCGACTTCTTTAACCCGTTCGAGAGAAGAATCACGCTTGTTCATGGCGGCTTGGTGTCGGTCAGCAAGGAGGTGGCGCGTTGTGGTTAAAACGAAGAAGACTCTGACTTTGACGGGGTTTAACGACATATTCGGTGCAAGCACTTCTGACGGTGAACGTATTACAGAATTGGCTCTGAATGAACTCCATGCGCCTGACTGTCACCCCTTTTATGTCAATGATGATGAAGCTATGACGCTTCTTGCGGAAAGTATACGTGAGTTTGGTGTTCGGGAGCCGGGATTGGCACGAACGAGAGCCGACGGGGGTTACGAACTGCTCTGCGGTAATCGCCGCAGACGTGCCTGTGAAATCGTCGGATTGAAAACCATGCCTGTTATTATCCGCGAGCTTGACGATGACGGTGCTACAATCGCAATGGTAGACAGCAATCTCCAACAGCGGGAAAAGCTGTTATACAGCGAAAAAGCATGGGCGTATAAGATGAAACTCGAAGCGTTGAAGCACAAAGGCATTAAATCTGACTGCCATTCAGCAGACGAAATCGCCGCACAGACCGGTGATAATAAATGTAAAGTCTTCCGAATTATCCGCTTAACAGAACTTATTGAGCCTTTATTAAATAAGGTAGACGCTCGTGAATTTGCTTTTAACACTGCTGTTGAACTGACCTATCTCGAATATGATGCGCCGTTTGAAGCGTTTAATCAAGCGGGAATACTTGACGTTCTCAACCGCAATTTGGTTCACCCTGATGCTCCCGCCATAATCTTTACGGGTAGCTTCATGTTCGCCGATGATGACCGCAACAACGACGAGGGTATGGCTTATGCGTTCCCTGCCGAGATTGCAGAGCTTTTTGAGAGGACGGTGATTATTAATGAGCAGCACTAAGAATCGAACAAGCGGCGGCGTTATGGCTGAAATTGAGCGGATTCGTAAAACAAATACCCGGCGCAATGAGAAAATAGCGCAGTTACGACGTGAAATCACAGCCGATAATGCCAAAATCAAGGAGTTGGAAAAACTCTATGAAACGCTTAACCAAGCGGAATTACAGCATAAAATCTCAAAGCTGTGGTTTCGTGACAAAAAGCTGACCGATGAACAGGTGTTGAAACTTTTGGAACTCGGTGAGCAAATCGGCGACAGGATTGATATGCTTGATACAAGTGCGATTGTCGATGCGATTGCAAGTGTGGCGGGAAATTCAAGTAATTCGCAGAATAAAAAACAGACTGCGGTGAAACCCACCCCGAAAGCGGATGAACCGTCTGTTGATGTTCCCGATGAACCGCAGGAGGAATAGGTATAAATATTGAAATGCACCGTCATCATGGCGGTGCGTTTCGCTTTTTAAGGAGAAAAATAAAAATGATAAAATTCTTAATCGGAGGTTCACCCTGCACTCACTGGAGCATTGCTCAGAGCAACAACCGCGAAACACAGCCGCAGGGTTTGGGGTGGGAGCTCTTTCGGAATTTCTTAATCGCAAAAGAACGGTTCAAACCCGACTATTTTCTTTATGAGAATAATAAAAGCGCGGCAAAACCAATCAAGGAGCAAATAAGCGTTGAACTCGGTGTGCCGCTTCAATATATAAATTCGGTTCTCGTATCTGCTCAGAACAGAGAGCGTTTTTATGCTCATAATTTCGGTGAAGTGCCGCAGCCCGAAGACCGTGGGATTCTGCTCAAGGACATACTCGAAAGCGGCGTTGATTTATTATCTAAAGATAAGGCATATTGCTTTACGGCAACTTATGGCGGAGCAATTCCCGATAACACTCTTAATAAAAAGCAGCGCAGCATGGTTGCAGAACCCATTTGTGTAAACAATAAATCCGGCAGAGGCGGCGTTGACAATCTGCAACCGAGTTTATCAAGCAGGGTCTATGACATTGAGGGCAAACACACGGCAGTCACGACTTGCCATCACCCGAAAATCGCCGAACCTGTGATGTTCCAATCACCGCGCGGATACAATAAAGGCGGTGTTAAATACGATAAAGCCCCGACTATGACGGCAAACAGTTATCAAGAAAATAACTTCGTAATTGAGGGAACTTCTCCTATCCGTGTCGGAAGCATAAACAAACGGTTGGACTGCTGAGGTAATCATTCACCTGCTTTCTTATGCTCTTAAAGATATGCCGAAAGATGAAAAAATCATAGTTCTGTCCATGTATGACGGCATTGGTACGGGGCGGTATTGCTTCGATAAGCTCGGTTATAGCAACATCATCTACTACGCTTATGAAATCGACAAGTACGCAATTAAGGTCGCCATGAGCAATTACGGCGACATAATACAGTGCGGCGATGCGTTCGATTTACGCAAAAATGACTGGTTCTTGGAGCATACGATGAAGTTATGGGAGCAGTATTAAGGCAGAAATCTGAGGAAAACTGTTGACAATCCGACATTTTATGCTATAAGAACCGCGCGCCGCACTCTGCTCCTTCGTCGCAGGCGGCTGAGCGAACCTTGAAACAAAAAATCCTTGCAAAGCAAGAATTTTTGTGTTATAATTAAAGCATTACAAAACAACTAATCGGAGGAATTATCAATGAACAGAGCAGATTTAATCAGCGCAGTAGCAAAAGACACAGGACTCACCAAAGTAGCGGCAGAAGCGGCTATTGTATCAATTTTCGGGAACATTACCGATTCTCTTAAAAAGGGCGAAAAATTTGTATGGACGGGATTTGGTTCATTTGAAGTGCGTCAACGTGCTGCAAGAATAGGCATAAACCCGCAGACACAGGAAAAAATCAAAATCAAAGCATCGAAAGTTCCCGCTTTCAAGGCAGGAAAGGCTCTGAAAGAAGCTGTGGCTAATCCTAAAGCTAAGAAAGCACCCGCTAAAAAGGCAGCACCCGTAAAGAAAGCACCTGCAAAGAAAAAGTAATACTACATCAATGGGCAAGGCAGAAATACTCTGCCTTGTTCTGTTTTCCGGGGAATTGTTGTTGACAAATCAGCTAAAGCGTAGTATAATTATTATAGGAAACGGAGAATATATGATTGTTGAAAATATGAACAGCTGTAATCAGCGTGATATGGCTCACGGATTGCGGCGAAGTCCTTATCATATCTTGACAAACGAGGAAATCGAAGTGTTAAAGTGTGATATTAAAGCCATACAAGCCGATGAGAGCGTGTTTGTGTTCAATGACAGGCGTGTACGAGGAACTTCATACATACCCGCTCTTGACATTATAGCAGTAAAAGGCAATGTTTTCCCCGATGAAAGTTCAGAACACCCGCGAGATTTACTGTCACCCCGCGCTGTTTTGGCGCACGAATACTACGGACACAGACCGTATCGTGACACCAAAATGTGTATAGGCGACTGGCGTGATGAGTTTCGGGCAAGCTATATGGCGGCGAGGAACACACCGGGTCTGACCGACAATGACAGGCGGTTATTAATTCTCG
>JAITFV010000178.1 GCA_031281115.1 Oscillospiraceae bacterium
TGCAGGTACTTATTCAAATGGTGCGGCAAACTATACCGTTATCGCCACCTTCCCTGCCCCGCCGCCTTACACGATTACCTTCAACGCTAACGGCGGAACAGGCATAATGGAAAACCAAATTATCACAATCGGCGCAGGAACAGCGTTACGCGCTAATACATTTGAGAATGAAGGATTCCAGTTTATCGGCTGGGCAACTTCAGCAGCAGGCGCAGTTGAATATGCTCCCGGCGCGACAAGCGTAACCGCGGCAGCAGGCGCAACAGTTGCTCTGTTCGCAGTATGGCTTGCTGATGACGATGTTGGTTTCACAATCAGCTTCGACACACAAGGCGGCTCACTTGTAGCAGACATCTTTACAAACACAGACGGCATACTTTTAACAATACCTGCAGACCCGACCCACCCGAACGCAGCTATGACCTTCATGGGCTGGTCACTGACAAAAGACGGCGAGGTTATCGACCTCGAAACATACGAATTTGACGAAGATACCACAGTATTCGCAATTTGGGATTTCGTAAGAACAGGCACCTGCACCAACGACTGGTGTATCGACCCCGATTGTAACTGCGA
This sequence comes from Oscillospiraceae bacterium, assembly GCA_031281115.1. Taxonomy (GTDB): domain Bacteria; phylum Bacillota; class Clostridia; order Oscillospirales; family Ruminococcaceae; genus Ruminiclostridium_E. The sequence goes on from JAITFV010000178.1 coordinate 577, forward strand.
CCTCTGCGGCTGCGAATGCGGCGGCGGCGGCGGCGACGACCCCGGCCCCGGCAATACTCCTTGCGAGTGCTGCGACGACGAATGTGACTGCGAAGACTGCGATTGCGGCGACGAATGCGATTGCTGCGAAGAAGTTATCGAAGACGATTTCATTACAGCATTCTTAAAAGGCGGCACAGCAGTTACATTACCGATACCTTTCACTTACCAAAACCCCGATAATATACCGGCACAACAGGGTTGGGACAACAACACTATTACAGCCGCACAAATGAACACATCCAAGTACCTCATCCTTGAAATAGGCGGTACGCTCGCAGGCGGCTTCCAAATGGTAATTAACAGCCCCGCAGGTTGGGGAGTAGGACAAAGAGAAATAGCTCAAGCTGACGTAGACCTTAGAGATGGCAAATATGTATTCTTTGACCTCGAAGCTCTTTATCCTGTAAGAGATTACGGCTCCGGTTGGGGATTCCAATTCATCGTTGGTTACTTCAGCCCGAACCTCGCAGCGTTAGACGTTCAAAGAGCATGGCTCTACACACCTGACGCAGCAAGCGCAAGCATTAACGAAAATGTAGTTGATACAGACGTTGACGTAAGGCTCTTTGTAAGAAGACTCGGCGGAGATTTCAACTCAAGTGACCCGCTTACAATCACAGGAAGCAACTCCTACTCAATCGAAACCACTGTAACAGGTGGCGCAACAGGATTATTCTTAATCGCGATTAATGACGCAGGTTGGAACACAAGCGATAACGCGGCTCATGGCGGCATTGCAGTCGCTCCGGATTTCAAAGACGCTTCAATCACTTTTGATAAAGTATTTATCAACGGAGTTGAAATGGATTTAGCAGAAGGCGTATCTATGACAACCGCATTAATCAATAATTGTACTGCAGAGGGATGCACAAGCACACCCGGAAACCGTGTATCACAGGCGTCACACAGTTGTTGGGACGGCTGCGTAAACACAGAAGTATGGAATGGTTGGAACGTACCGAGTCAGCGCATAGTTTCCCCGAATCCGACAACTGAAATGTGGGGTGCTGATGTATTCCAAAACACAACAGCTGTAACAAGTGTAAAAATTGAATTTACAATTAACATGGACGGACGTTGCAACGAATGCGAAGAAATTCCCTGCGAATGTGAAAACGGCAGTGACTTCGACTGTGACGAATGTGAAGACAGCGGCGAATGCTGTGACGAATGCGGAACAGTATGCGACCCTGTAGGCGGATGCGACAAATGTCAGCCTTGCGACGAATGTGGCGAATTCCCCTGCGACTGTGACGAATGCCAGCTCTGCAAAGACGCAGAATGTACTTGTACTTTCGCAGTCATCACATTTAATCTCAACTACGAAGGCGCAACAGGTGCTCCCGCAGCAATCACAAGAACAGGTCAAACGATTGCAAGCCCCACAGCACCGACAAGAGATGACTTTACATTCCTCGGCTGGGCGAGAACAACAGACGGCGCAGTTGTAGCAAACTTATCAACAATCGAAAATACCAGGTCTAACTTCATACTCTACGCTATTTGGGAAGAAGATGATGTTACTCCCGATAAAGTAGCAACACCTGTAATCGGCGGCACATTCTCAGGCACAACCGCAAACAGAACTGTAACTATTACAACAGCAACAGAAGGCGCGAGAATATTCTACACAATTGACGGCACAGCTCCTTCAGCAACAAACGGAACAGAAATTGCAAGCGGCGGCACATTCCCAATCAGCCTGAGCAATAACCAAACCATAACAGTCAGAGCAATCGCTGTTAAAGACGGTTATGACGACAGTGACGTGGCAACTCGTGGCTTCTCCAGAAGCAGCAGCACCGGACCCGGCGGTCCCAGCGGTCCCAGCGGCCCCTCAACAGGCGACACAACTCCCACAGATGTCATTGCACGTCCCGGTCAAGCAGTTCCTTCAAACTTTGAAATCTCAACAGCAATCAGAAACAGACTCGCAGGCGAAGCAAACCTCCCTGTAATTGCTGCAAGATTCACAACCACAGGCACAAAATCAATCAACTTCGGCACCACTGACGTAGCAGGGCAGAACGCGATTCTCGTAAGACTCAACGCACAAGGAGAACTCGAAGTAGTTTCTGCAGTAGTCATCGGCGACGACGGCATAGCAAGAATCAACGTAACCGCAACCGGCGACTATCTCGTACTCGCCCGCAAAACAGGCGACATCACCGGTACCGGCGAAGTTACAACGACAGACGCACTCGCACTTCTCAGACACATCGCAGGAATAGCGGAACTCGACTTAGTTCAGTTGTTCGTAGCGAACGGCAAAATGGATGATAATACCACATCTGACGCACTGCAAATCCTCAGACTCGTCGCGGGTATAATCAGCAGTATCTAATCTAAAAACGTTTAGATAAACAAAAGAACCGAGCCTTAACGGCTCGGTTCTTTTTTTAATTTTATAATCTGAAATCCCCTAAAACAATCGCCGCCCTTTACGGGCGGCGGTATCAAGTGCAAGTTATTCAGCTATGCTGATTGCGTCGGGGAAGATGTTCCTGCTTTCTTCCTTATTGAGGAAAGTTGTGCTGACGTAGCCCTGAATAATCGCGCCGTCGTCAACGGTTATCGTACTCGCGCTGATGTCGCCGAAGATAACAGCATCGCTCTTGAGTTCTGCTTTTCCGCCGATTTCAAGATTACCCTTGACTTTACCGTTGACCTTGGCGTATGTAGACACAAGGTCGCCGATGAGCAGAGTATCGCGCCCCATGAGGATGTTGCCTTTCATGCGGATGTTACCTTGAATCTGCGAGGTGAGCATTTGCGCATTATTGCAGGTAAGGTTGCCTATAATCTTGCCGTTTAAGTCGATGTTCTTGGTGGTTTCAATATCGCCGCGTATGTTTCCTTCAACGTTAATATTGCCGAAGGAGCGCAGATTCCCTTCTATTACGGTACTCTTTGAAATGAGCGTCAGCTCTTCGGGAGCATCCGGGACTTCACCCATGGCTTCTGCCATTGCGCTGCTTGTGTAAGGAGAAACCGCAACAGGCGACGGTTCAGCTCTCGGAAAGCCGTTCGAGGCGAAAGGCGAGCCAACCGGAGAAGGTTCACTGCCATTGCTGTAACTCGAAGAAAACATCAATTCGTTGACATTAGGTGTCTGGTGAAGGTCTTGAATATTAACATCAAGCCCCGAGTGTGTGGCTTTCGGAGCGAACATAGGAGTTTCGCCGTTATCATCACCGTTGAAACCGTTTACCGCAGGTGAAATCACAGCCTCGGGAACAACCATTTCCGCAGGAAGTTCTACCGAAACAGGTTCTGCAAGAGGAATCACAGGCTCAGATACAGCCGACTCCGCTTCAAGCGCGCGTTTTAAGTCCTCAACCTGCGACGATTTTTTGTCTTCTTTTCCCGCGCCGGTCAGTTCCTTTACCGCCTGCGTAAAATTCTCTTTAATGCCCATATTTATGAGTTCCTTTCTGTAATAACCCTTATTGTAGCAAATCTTGCTGACATTTGAATGAATCAAACGTCAACGCTCGCCGTCAATGGCGGCAAACAGCGGTTCCCGCTGTCAGAACTGCATTGGTCTGGTTTCTCTTGTAATTGCGCTGAAAATATAATTCGCGGGGTCTGCGAGCAGCGCTTTTATTATGTCTTCGACTACTAAAACCGTGTTATATCCGCCGGGGCGGTCGTGAAAGAGCACTACAGCCCTCGGGACTTCCGCTGTTTCATTCAGCACAGTGTTATACATTTCAGTCCAACTCGCATCTAAGGCGTCGCGGCTGTCAACATTCCAATCGAAGTAAACGAAACCGCGCCGCGTCATTTCGTTAATTATATCCGTTCTTACATAAAAATTATAGTCATTAATACTGCCGCCGGGGAAACGGAACAGGTACGGCTTGTAACCCGTCTGCTCGTACACTAAGTTCCATGCGTCATTGAAGTCCTCCAAATATGCCTCTACGCTTGCATAAATGTCATTATATACATGCGTCATTGTGTGAACTCCGATTTCGTGTCCTCGGTCAAGCATGGTATTTAAAAAGTTTTTGCCGGCTTCTGTATCATCGGGCATTACAAAGAATGTTGCCGGTATATCATGAAGCTGCAAATACCGCAGAATGTCACCGGTGTATCTTGAGGGACCGTCGTCAAATGTGAGGTAGATGAAACCTGAATCGTCCATGAAGTTTGCGGGGGGTATATAATCCGAATATAAGTGCGGGAAGAGTTCTATCCAAGGGCTTTTTTCGGGGTCAGGTTCCGTTATGGGCTCCGGCAAGTAAATCGGAGGTTCCGCAGGCGGCTCCGGCTCGCTGTCAATTACCGGTTGTTCATCCTCTATTGAAAATTGCCCGTCACCATTGCTTATAGTATTCACCGGTTCATTGACATCAATTCCGAATGAAATTAAAGTTTGATTAAGTTCATAAATTTCCGCTGATTTTTCATTGTTTTCGGCTGCCAAAATTATCACAGCAGCCAGAAGCCCGAAGATTATTATAAAAATAATGCTGACAATCAGGTGCTTGAAAAATCTGACGCTTCCCAAGTACAATGCGGTTTCCTCCGGTTTCTGTAGGATAATTTGGCACGTGTTCATAATTACTCATACTAATAATACTATAATATAACCAAAATGTCAAGAAAAATCGCATATTATTGCAAAAAACTACGCGCCAATTCGTCACATCTCTCGTTTTCGGGATGTCCTGAGTGTCCTTTTACCCACAAGAACTCCACTTTATGTACCTCGCAAAGCCCGAGCAGCCGCTCCCACAGGTCTGAATTTAATGCGGGTTTTTTGTCTGCTTTGAGCCAGTTGTTCGCACGCCAGCTCCTTGCCCAGCCTTTTTCAATGCCATCGACAATGTACCGCGAGTCTGTTTGCAAAACTACCGAGCAGGGGCGTTTAAGCGCCGACAGAGCCTCGATTACGGCGGTTAACTCCATGCGGTTGTTGGTTGTATCGGGGTCAGAACCGCTTATCTCTTTCTCGCGTCCACGAAAACGCAGAATCGCGCCCCAGCCGCCCGGACCGGGGTTTCCGGAGCAGGCGCCGTCGGTGAAGATTTGGATTTTTTCGTTATTCATGTTTTCATTAAGTCCTTTAACTTCAAAATATTTCATTTTTCCTTTTCTCAAAACAGGAAACAATAAATTCCATCAGCTTCGGCAAAACTATGCAAACCGGAAGCATAAACACACACAGGAAAAATGTAACTGTATGCATTTGCGGCGTGAACGCCGATACGCCGAGCAGTTCCTCGAAAAATTCAATCCCTGCGGCGAAAAGAATCGCTGAAATTGCTAAAAGCATCAGCTTCCCTTTATTAATCGGGCGGCAGATTCTGCAGAGTACTGCGAATGAAGCCATGCCGAGAATTAAAGTCGCGCAGGTACGGAATTCTTCTCTTGAAAAGTCGTAAAGGCTCGAAAAAAACGTGAGCGCAAAGATGCCGAGCGCGGCAGAAACCCCGTAAGGGACGGCTTTTATGAGTACATTTCCGATGAATTTACCACGGACAAGCTGTTTGTTTTTCCCGAGAGCGAGAAACAGGCTCGGGATTCCGATGAACGCGCCGTTGACGAGCGTCATTTGAATCGGCGTAAACGGAAAAGGCAGGGTTATAAACAGGAAAAACACAGCGAGCAGCAGTGAATAAACGGTTCGTGTCAGAAAAAGCCCCGCACTTCGCTCAAGGTTGTTTATGCTTCGCCGCCCTTCCGCGACTGTCTTAGGCAGGGAAGCAAAATTATTGTCAAGAAGCACAAGGTCTGCAACATTCCGCGCCGCTTCGCTTCCGGACTGCATGGCGATTCCACAGTCGGCTTCTTTCAGGCTGAGTACGTCATTGACGCCGTCGCCGACCATGCCGACTGTATGATTCTTTTTAAGCGCCTTAATGAGTTCTAATTTAATCTGCGGCGTTACCCGCCCGAAAACAGTGTATTTCTGTGCAATGCTTTCAAGATTTTCACCGCTGTAGCCGCTCATATCTATAAATTCGCCGGCGTTTCTCACGCCCGCGGCTAAAGCCGTATTCATGACTGTAACAGGATTATCGCCGGAGATGATTTTTATATTCACGCCTTGCCTGTAGAAGAAGGCGAGTGTTTTTTTCGCTTCGGGGCGGATTTTATCGCCGATTTCGATACGGGCGACAAGTTTTTGGTTTTTGGCGAGAGTGAGGGTTCGCTTGTCACCGACGGAATCAGCCGCCGCGCCCAAGGTAAATTTGCCGTGTTTTCCGAAATCTGCGCTGCTGCACTTCCGCGCACTTGAAAAAGGCGTGATTTGCACTGCTTCCCAG
>JAITFV010000214.1 GCA_031281115.1 Oscillospiraceae bacterium
GTTCCACAGTTTCAATTTAAACGGGTTTCCGCTGCGTGAGCGCAGCGGGCGCTGTCGCAACAGCGCAAGCCCCTTTAACTTAAAAAGCGAAACGCTTTTTAAGTTAAAGGACTATATCATATCTTCGTAGTGGTTGAAAGCAGGTTTTATCTTCTTTGGTATGTATTTTTATGATTTTATAAAATATATAACCGCGCCATCCCTAAAATCCAATAAACCGGTTTATTGGATTTTAGTATTAATCTTATTGTACCATATAAGTTTTCATTTTTCAATAAAAATTAGATTAAAAATCTGTTAATAATTGACTATGCAGGAAAAATATGATATACTATATATTATTGCATGGCTCTGCAGACGTTGGAGCAATATTTAAGCCCGAAATAAAACACAACTGAAACGGGGAAAAGCTGTTTTCGCTTTGTTTTAAACGAAACAATTCTCTATTGGTGAAGAAAGGACTTAATGAAAATATGAACTACAGAATTAACCCGAGAAATAATGATAAAATCTCGCTTTTAGCCTTTGGATGTATGCGCTTTCCAAAAGATTTCGCCGTTTGTGAGCAGATGGTGATAAGGGCGGTTGATAAAGGCGTGAATTACTTTGATACCGCATATATTTATTCCGGCAGCGAGGTTACGCTCGGCAGAATTCTCGAAAAGAACAGCTTGCGCGGGAAAATATTTATTGCCGACAAATTGCCTACATTTCTTGTGAAAAAAAGTTCGGATTTCGACAAATATCTAAAAATCCAGCTTGAACGCCTGCGAACCGATTATATCGATTATTATTTAATGCATATGCTCACGAGCCCGAAGAGCTGGGAGCGGCTTGTTGCGCTTGGAATTAAAGACTGGCTTGAGGGAAAAAAGAAGGCAGGCGTTATAAAAAATATCGGCTTTTCCTATCACGGCGGCGCAGAGGATTACAAGGCGCTGATAGACCTTTATGATTGGGAATTTACGATGATTCAATATAATTATTACGATGTGAACAGCCAGGCGGGGAAGAGCGGCTTGCTTTATGCAGCGGAGAAAAATATCCCCGTGATGGTAATGGAACCGCTCAGAGGCGGGCGCCTTGTGAGCAGGCTGCCGTCTGCAGCAGCGGAACTCTTTTCCGGCTTAAAACCGGGGAACACTCCTGCCGAGTGGGCGTTCCGCTGGGTTTACAGCCACAAAGAAGTGCTGACGGTGCTTTCGGGTATGAGTAACCTTGAGGTATTAGATAATAATATAAAAACAGCTTCAAGCGGAGAGCCGTATGAACTCACCGAAGAACAGGAATCGGCTTTCGTGAAGGTGAGGGAGCATATTTCCGAGAATACCAAAATACCTTGCACGGGCTGTAATTACTGCATGCCTTGCAGAAGTAAAGTAGATATTGCGCTTTGTTTTTCTAATTATAACGATATTCCGATTCAAGGGAAGATGAACTCCGTTGTGAATTATCATTCGCGCGGCGGAAGCCGCAGGGCTTCGCTTTGTACGGGTTGCGGGGATTGTGAACCGCGCTGCCCACAGAGTATAGAAATAAGGAAAAATCTTAAAATAGTCAAAAAGAAGATGGAAGGCGGAATTTATCGTCCTTTTGGAGCATTAATAAGGAAATTCATGAAAACAAATTGATATGAACATAAAAGCAAATAATATACTTGAGATGAAAAAGCCGCACCCCTGCGGTTCAAAACGCATGATTGTGCTTAGGGCGGGTGCGGATTTTAAGCTCAAATGTGAAGGCTGCGGGCGCGAGTTTATGTCACCGCGCTCAAAAATAGAAAAAAACATAAAACGTGTAGAGGCTGACGGCTCTGTCAGCTTGAAAGGATTACAATGACAGATAAACTGGAAATGACCCGGAAGCGTTACGATGAAATCAACGAAAAGCTGTCTGATGCCGATGTTATAAGCAATCAGGAACTCTATCGCTCGCTTATGCGTGAGTACAAGGGTTTGACGCCGGTTGTTGAAAAATATAGCGAGTTTAAAACTGCAAAAAGCGAATTTGAGGAGGCGCAGCAGATGCTTGACGAAGGCGGGCTTGATGCGGAACTCAAAGAAATGGTGCGGCTCCAGTATGAAGACAGCAAAGAAAAAATCGCCGCTTGTGAAGAAGAACTCAAAATTCTGCTGCTCCCGCGAGACCCCGATGATGACCGCAACGTAATAATCGAAATCCGCGGCGGCGCGGGCGGGGAAGAGGCGGCGCTGTTCGCGAATTCGCTGTACAGAATGTATACGATGTACGCCGGATTAAAAAACTGGCGCGTTGAGGCTATAAATTCAAACCCGACAGAACTCGGCGGCTTCAAGGAAATCAGTTTTTCTGTTGAGGGTGAGGGCGCTTATGCGAAGCTCAAGTACGAGAGCGGTGTTCACCGTGTTCAGCGCGTGCCTGAAACCGAGTCACAGGGACGGGTTCACACCTCTACAATTACAGTTGCGGTGCTTCCTGAAGTCGAGGAGGTTGATGTTGAAATCAATCCCGCCGACTTGACTTTTCAGACGTTCAGGGCAGGCGGCGCAGGCGGTCAGCACGTGAATAAGACCGAGTCTGCAATCCGCGTGATTCACGGACCGTCGGGGATTGTAGTAGAATGCCAGGACGAGCGCAGTCAGCACAAAAATAAGGATAAGGCGTTAAAGCTGCTTTACAGTAAGCTCTACGAATCAGCGATTGCCGAGCAGACGGGCAAAATCGCCCAGCAGCGCAAAATTCAAGTCGGCACGGGCGACCGTTCCGAACGGATTAGGACGTATAATTACCCCCAGGGAAGAGTCACCGACCATCGAATAAATCTGACGCTTTATAAACTTACAAACGTGCTGAACGGCGATTGCGATGAGGTTTTCGACGCACTGAGAATCGCTGACCAGGCGGCAAAACTCGCGAATGTGCAGGATTAGGAATCGCCAATAAATAAACTTGACGTTTCCCCTTGTATTTTTTTGCCGCCATACTTCGTTGAAATTTCTTGAAAGGCACAAAGCCTACTGCGAAATTTCGCCTTGTCTGCCGACAAAAATACTGCGGCAAACTTGTCAATTTTATTTATTGGCAATCCCTTAGAGAATCAACTGTGCATTTTTAAGCAAAACCGGAAGGACTATATAAATTTAGTATGACATTAATTAAGCCCCCCACCCCAGCCGGCATTTCCGCTGCTGCCGAGCTTTTGCGAAGCGGCGAAATCGTCGCAATCCCTACCGAAACCGTCTACGGCTTAGCCGCGAACGCCTTAGACCCTGCCGCAATCGAAAAAGTATTCGCCGCGAAAGGCAGACCGCGTGACAATCCGCTGATTGTTCATGTTTCCGATTTGGGAATGGCACGGGGGTTAGAGCTGGAAATTCCGGAGCTTGCGGAAAAATTGGCAGAAAATTTTTGGGCGGAAGGAAGCCCTTTCCAAGGGCCGCTGACGATGGTATTAAAAAGAAAAACCGCCCCGCCGCAAAGCGGAATTATTCCTACTGAGGTAAGTTGCGGTTTAAATACCGTGGCGGTGCGGGTTCCCGCGCACCCTGCCGCGCTCGCGATTATAAAAGCCTGCGGATTCCCGCTTGCTGCGCCATCTGCTAACATTTCGGGAAGTCCGAGTCCGACAAAAGCAAAGCACGTCTACGCAGACCTGAACGGCAGAATTCCGCTTATAATCGATGGCGGAGACTGTGATTGCGGCGTGGAAAGCACAGTGGTTATGTTTGACGATGGTAAGATTAAGATTTTACGTCCCGGTGCAGTTACGATGGAAATGCTTTCGGAATTTGGAGATGTTGTGATTGATGATGAATGCAGTTTGCGGAGCCCGGGAACAAGGCATAAACACTATTCACCAAAGGCGGAAGTAATCGCGGTAATTGCGGAAAATAAAGAAGTGTTTTCAAAATATATCGGTAAAACGGAATTTGTAATAGCAAACCCTGAAGCGCAGACATTTTTCTCGAAATTGCGCGAATTTGATGAGCTTGGCGCGGAGCGGATTTTCATAAGGCTTCCCGAACCGGTGGGAATCGGCTTGGCGCTGTACAATAGGATTGTAAGGGCGGCAGAATTTAAAATTGTAAAGGCAGAAAATGATAAATCTAAGTAAATTAAACATAATAGGACTAACAGGAATGTCCGGAGCAGGGAAGAGCCTTGCTGCGCGGGTTTTCGCAGATAGCGGCTACTGCGTAATTGACTGCGATAAGGAAGCAAGGTGCGTGATTGCAGGTGAAAAATGCGCGGAAGCTGTGAAATCTGCGTTCCCCGAGGCGTACACAAACAGCGGATTCGACAGGATAAAAATGGCGCAAATTGTCTTTTCAAATAAAAACAAATTAAAGAAATACGAAGAAATTGTTTTTCCGTTTATAGTTTTTCACATTATAAACATTATTCTTTCTGAAGCGGAAAACGTGAAGAATTTTCTGCTTGACGCGCCGGCTTTGTATCAGAGCGGTGCAGACGATTTTTGCAGAAAAATTATCGCTGTTGTAGCCGACAGAGAAACCTGCGTAAAGCGCATTACAATGCGGGATAATATAAGCGAAGCAGATGCGTTTTTGCGCATTGATTCGCAACCTGATGCAAAATATTACAAAGAAAAAGCAAGTTATTTAATTAGAAATAATAACGATTCCGAAAGTTTTTTAAAAAGAGTATCGGAAGTTACAGAGGTTCTTAAATGATATTAAAACGACGAAGAAAATCCCCGCTTTTCGTAATAATTGTGACGTTTTTAATTACAGCAATTTTATTAATTTCAGCGAAATTCGTGTATGATTATCTGCACCTTAAGTGGCTGCTTCGTGCGAACCCGCTTTTATACGTGGATTACGTTGAAAAATACGCCCGTGAATACGAAGTTGACAAATTTTTAATCTACGCAATAATCAAGACAGAGAGCGATTTCAGAACAGATGCAGTGTCAAGCGCAGGTGCGCGCGGGCTGATGCAAATTACGGAGGAAACATTCGACTGGCTCAGTGTTTATCGGCTCCGTGAAAGCGGCAAGGTTTTCGACCATATGTTTATTGCAGATGATAACATACGTTACGGAAGTTATTTAATTACGTATCATCTGAGGAATTTCGGCGATATTGACTGTGCGCTTGCGGCTTACTTTGCAGGTGATAATACAGTAATAAGATGGCTTAATAATCCCGATTTCTCGCAGGACGGCAAGACGCTCAGCGAAGTCCCCGACCCCGACACGCGGCATTATATCCACAAAGTAAACACAGCTTATGAAATCTACTTAAAATTATATTCATAAAGGAGAACAACATGGCTAATCAAGAAAAGAAAAACACAAAATCTAAAGAACTTAAGGAAAAATTGTTTATCAAAAGAAAGAATTCTGCACTGATTTTCACCGATGCAGAGCAGAAAAAAGCTGATGAATTCTGCAAAGGATACAAAACCTTCCTCGACCTCGCAAAAACAGAGCGCGAAGCTGCAGAGCAGGCTGTGCTTCTGCTCGAAAAGGCGGGATTTATAAGCTTTGAAGCCGGTAAAAAATACAAAGCGGGCGACAAGATTTACACGAATAATCGCGGTAAAAGTGTCATCGCCGCTATTATAGGCAAAGAAAGTTTACAAAACGGCGTAAATCTGCTTGCCTCGCACATAGATTCACCGCGCCTTGACTTAAAGCAGCGCCCGCTTTATGAAGACGGCGAACTCGCATATTTCAAAACGCACTATTACGGCGGAATCAAGAAATACCAGTGGACGGCAGTACCGCTCGCTCTGCACGGAGTAATAATTAAATCCGACCTGACGACAGTAAAAATCAACATCGGCGAGGACGATAACGACCCTGTTTTCGCAGTCACAGATTTGCTTCCGCACTTATCGGAGGAGCAGTATAAACGCCCGGCAAATAAGCTGATAAAAGGCGAAGAACTGAACATTT
>JAITFV010000219.1 GCA_031281115.1 Oscillospiraceae bacterium
AATTTCATTCCTGCCATTTAAGCAGCAGTGTCGTCAACTTCTCCGTCAGAGCCGAGTAATAGAGCGGAAACATAGCGTCCATACAGCCGAGCAGAAACATATTCCTGTTGTTGATAACAGAGAGTTCCTTCCCTCTTGTATAAATCCAGCGCCTGAACCACTCTCCGTCAAAAGCGGGCTCCGGCTGACGATTACGTGCGATTTTGAGCATAGTTTTTAAGTCTTCTTCAATGATTTCGCCGTAGTTTTCCGCACCGCGTTTCACAGCTAATGCGTAAAGGTCTTTGATGTGCGTTTCTTTGAGCGGGCAAAATTCCATCGCGCGTCGCAAAAAAGGAAGCCGCAGCACGAATATATAGTGAATCATCGACTTAACGCGTTTGAACTCATCGGATGCCATTTCACCTATTTTTGAATCGCTGACCTGTATGCCGAGGTTTTCAAGAACATCGGGATTAGTTACATCCGACAGCGCGACTTTAAAAATATCCTTGCAGTTTATATTATAAAAATCGCTTCCTGATATTACGTAGATATATTTCATTGTATTGAAAAGCGACTGCGCAGTGCTTTCAATCATTTCGGTGAGAATTGTACGTTCTTTAAATTCAAACTCCATTTTTATGTCCCATCTTTTTTATGTCATTGCCAGCACTTCGCCGTAAACCTTTTTTTCGTATTCTTCAATCGGCATCGGTCTTGCGAAATAAAAACCCTGCGCCATATCGCATTTAAGCTCTGTAAGCAAATCGACCTGTTCTATTGTTTCTATTCCCTCGCAAATTGTTTTCATGTGAAGCGACAGCGCGAGCGAAATTACGTGTGAGATGATATTATTAGCACGTTCGTTCTTAGCGTCTGAAAGGAAAGAACGGTCGATTTTAAGTACGTCTACCGGTAGATTTTTAAGCATATTAAGCGACGAATAACCGGTTCCGAAGTCGTCAATAGAAATGTGGAAGCCGTAGTTTTTGAGCTCGTTGAACACGCGGGTGAGAATATCAAGGTTCTCAAAAGCGACGCTTTCGGTAATCTCAATTTCAAAGTACTTGGTCGGGACATTGTATTTATTGCATATTTCGTATAAATCGCGCACAAAGTTCGGTTCCTGAAGGTTCATACGGGACATATTGACAGAAATCGTTCTCATTTCAAACTTGCGGTTCATCCACAGTTTCTGCTGTTTGCACACTTCTTCAAAGACAAACTTGTCAATTTTGGTTATGAAGCCGTTCTTCTCGAAAATCGGGATGAAGCCGCCCGGCGGAATCATCTTTCCGTCTCTGAACCATCTCACGAGTGCTTCGGCGCCTATTACTTTAGAATGGTCGTTCAAGCTGTACTTCGGCTGAAGATAAACCTTGAATTCATTACTTTCAAGGGCATATTCCATAATATTTTCGATACGCTTTTCTTCACGGATTTTAATAAGCATATTATCGTCAAAGAACGCAGACGCGCTCTCGTTGCTGCCTTTTATTGTCTTACGCGCGAGGTCAGCGCGGTCAATAATAGAGCGAACATCCATCGAAAAGTCATCTATCTTATAAACGCCGAACGAAAGGATTAACTTATATTCCTCAATTTGATAATATGTATCGTTGATAAATGTTTCTATGCGTCCGAAAATATCTACATCATTTACATATTTGATTAAAATGCAGAAAGAGTCGGCGCTTCTGCGGGTATAAAACTCTCCTTCCATAAGCCCCGCTTGAATCAAACTCGCGAGCTTGTTAAGGATTTTCCCGCCTTCTTCATAACCGAGGTGGTCGTTTACTGTGCGGAACTTATTGATGTCCATGGAAATCATCGCGTAGATACCGCTGTCGTCCGGTGTATTGTCGAACACTTCCTTCACGTCGAAAAGGAATTTCTCGAAAGACGGTCCTCCCGTAAGTAAATCGACGTATTTTAGATTATCGCGTTCCGCAACGGCTTTAATGTGCTTTCTTCTTGAAATCCAGTATTTGACACCCCAAATCAACCATCCCGCAATTACGATTAACATGAATATCATTGCGAAGGTAGTAGTCATAGTCAAAACGTTATTTGAAAAAGCAAGAATATCGCTTGAACGAATAACAGTAACAATAACCCATTCATTAAATCCGATTGCTTTGTATGAAGCTATATATGATTCTTCTTCAAACTCAAACGAAAAGTTCCCCTGTGAATTCTGAGATGAGTTTATATCTGCCATTATAGATTGTTCCGTATCGGAAGTCGGGCTGATTACTTCAAAAAGCGAAATCCCGGGGTCAAGCTCAAGTATATCAATTCTGGGTCTGAATACAATCGTTCCGTCAAAATTCAATATGTAACATGACGCTTTCCCGCCGAATGTTTCAGTGTAGATTACATCTTTGAGGTCCTCAGTGTCGTGAACTCCGGCTAAAACTCCCTCAACCTGCCCCATCGAAATTACGGGAGCTGCGAATACATTTACCCTCGAGCTGGTAAAATGGTCTACGATAATCGTGGAGATATTGCTCATACCGTCTGAAGCGATACTGAAATAATCCCGCCTGCTCAAAAACGTCTCGCCAAAGCTCGCCGATAAAGCTACACCCTCGGTATCTATGTAAATCATATCGTGAAACACGCTCGCATTTGTCGTTTCGGCGAGTACCGCCATTTGTTCCTCTTCCGAAAGATTTTCAAATCCCACAAACCTATATGTATAATTCCTCACCGATGTCAGTAACTCGCCCAGCTTGCTTCCAATCGAATTAGCTGTTTCCGTGGCTATTTCATCAAACAGAATCAAGTTGTCTTCTTCCAACGCACGGCTCACGCTTTGTATATAGAAGAAACAAGCGATAATTATCGCTACTGCAACAATCCCGAGAAATAATGTGTATTTAACTTTAGAGTTAAAAATGCCACCCATCTCCTACACCCCTTCGTAAATTAAATATTATTTTAAATTTTCCAAAAAACCATTAATCATACCCATTCTACTAAACATTGAACCGCATTCCAAATTAAATGGATATGGTTACATTATACACCATAGTTTTTTATATTGCAATAGTTTAAGCGAATATTTTACATTTATTATGAAATAATTATGTAAAAAATATATAACTTGCACAATTGCTTTTGCATAATAGTTACACTTGGCAAGCCGCCGTAATAAAACGGCGGCTTTTTCGACACTTTTTAATAAATTTCATGCTTTAACGCGCTAAATTTTTCAATCGGCGCACGAGCTGCGGAACCTGTTATCCATTTCTTAAATGGATAACAGTATTATAGTCCTTTAACTTAAAAAGCGTTTCGCTTTTTAAGTTAAAGGGGCTTGCGCTGTTGCGACAGCGCCCGCTGCGCTCACGCAGCGGAAACCCGTTTAAATTGAAACTGTGGAAC
>JAITFV010000222.1 GCA_031281115.1 Oscillospiraceae bacterium
AAAAACTTATAAATTCCATACACCGTACTGTAAAAAAAGTAACAGAAGATATTGAACAGATGAAGTTCAATACTGCGATTGCGGCGATGATGGCGTTTATTAACGAAGTATATTCTGCGGGCGAAATCAACCGCGCAGAGCTTAGAACTTTCTTGATTCTGCTGTCGCCGTTCGCGCCGCACTTAGCTTCTGAAATGTACGAGAAAGAAAGCTTCGGTTTGGTTCATGAGCAGGAATGGCCCGATTTTGAACCCGAACTCTGCACGTTTGATGAAATTGAAATCGCGCTTCAAGTCAACGGTAAAATCAAAGGGAGAATCACAGTAGAAAGCGGCGCGGATAAAAACACGCTGCTTGCCGCCGCGAAAGCCGATGAAGCAATCAGCGCGGCAATCGCCGGAAAAGAAATTGTAAAGGAAATAGTAGTGACGGATAAACTTGTAAACATTGTGGTGAAATAGATGAAAAAGGCATTCGTTTTATTGCTCACGGGATTAATTTTGTCGGCAGGCTGTGTTCCGATTGAGCCGCCGGAGTTGCAGGTGGTTTTAGAACAGCAAAACGTAGGGTTCGATACTTACGTTGAACCGCTTGCCGAGCTTGAATCCGAGCAGGTTCCGACCCTCGCCCCCTCTCCTGCCGATGCGGTTCCGCCCGAGGTAAATCATACGCTTTACAGCGGCGGGATTTATATGTACAACTTCGAGTTTGACACCGTAGTGTATGCACGGGGTGAGCATGAACGTTTCCCGCCGGCTTCAATCGCAAAGATTTTAACACTGCTCGTCGTTCTTGAAAGTGTCGATGACCTTAATCAATATGTTGCGGTGACAGAAGCGGCTTTTGCGCCGTTTGACAGCGGCGACCCGAACATGGAGGATGCGGCGACTTCCCGGATTGAAGCCGGGCAAACGAACGTAACCTATCTTGACGCGCTTTACGGTTTAATGCTGCCCTCCGGCTGCGAGGCGGCGAATATTTTAGCGTATAATGTTGGCGGCGGCTGCATGGATACTTTTGTAGTTATGATGAACGAAAAAGCGCGGGAAATCGGTGCTTTTAATTCAAACTTTAAAAATGCGAGCGGTCTGTACGAGTATGATTATTACAGCACGGCTTATGATATGTTCTTGATTTCCAAGTATACTTTTGAAAAATACCCGCTGTTCATGGAAATAGCGTCAAGCCCCTCATGGGAAATGCCGCCCAACAGCGAGCGTCCTGAGGGGTATCCAATCCGGAATACAAGCGCGGGGCTGCTGCTGATTCATGAGCTGGATTATGCAATCGGCATCAAAATCGGCAGCATTTTTGAGGTTTTCCGCGGCGGAATACGCTTTGACGGCTTCACAACGCTGGTTTCAATGGCGAGCAAGAACGGCTTGACATTTATGACGGTTTCGCTTGATGCGGATTACTACGATGAAGAGGGAGGGCGGAGCGACTGGCATTACAGCGACCACGCGGAACTTTACGAATGGGTATATGGTCAGTTTACAATTGAAAGTTAAGGAAATAATATCTGAAACAAATGAAGAGAAGCAGGCGTAAAACCTGCTTCTTTTATGGTTTATCCCAGTTTTTAGATAAATTATCCACGAAACTCTTCATTTCCTTTTTTGAGTTTATGCCGTGTGTGCGTTCGATAATCGCCTGCCGCTCTGCAAGCGGCAAGCCCGCAAAATGGCTTAATGCGTTGTTGTTCTGCGCTAAAGCCATGCCGAGTCCCAGCGGAACGCCTCTGTCTGCATCAACAAACATAAAATCTTCCTCGCTTAAAAAATAATTTCTTTTATTATTTTTAACCGCGGGGATTTTTTTATGTGAAATTAAAATTTTACGAGTTAAATTGTATAATCACCCAAATCTTGTTAAAACTATATTTGTGAAATTACATCAGCAATAAGAAAGGAATGAACTTAATGAAAAAGGTTAAATTTGGCGATGTAAGGCGCGCGCTGCGGGGGAAAGGTTTCGTGATTGCGCTGGGGCTTTCTGTCGCGGCTGTCGGAGTATCGACTTATATAGCTTACAATCAGGCAGTCAGCAGAATCGGAGGACTCCCCGACTCGGCGGCGGATTTCGGATATGTTTTCGATGCTCCGGTAAATATTCCGCAAACGGGCGTTCCCATTGATGAAACACCGCCCGAAGTGATTATTGAAACTGCTCCGATTAATGAACCTGTGCCGGAAGCCGGGATTGCGGAGGAAACTAACAACCCGGTTCGCTCACGCGCTCCCATGGTTCTGCCGGCAGAGGGGGAAATTATTCAGCCGTTTTCAAATCACGAGCTTGTCCGTTCAAATACACTCGGCGTATGGAAAACCCATGATGGAATAGATATACGCGCTCCGCTCGGAACACCTGTTCTGTCTATGACAAATGGTACTGTAAGCGAGGTTTACGCTGACCCGCTTTGGGGGATTTGCGTAGTTATTGACCACGGGGACGGAATTTTGGGTTGCTACTTCGGCTTGGATAAAAACGTAATGGTTTCTGTCGGGCAGGAGGTCAGCTCCGGTGATGTTATCGGTGCCGTGGGAAATACGGCGGAGATTGAGATTGCCGAAAGCCCGCATCTCCACTTCGGGGTCAAGAAAAACGGCGAGTGGACAGACCCGCTCAGTTTATTTTAAAAGTATCGAAAGATTTACGGTCCTGCGGGGGATGCCTTTTTGAAAAGGCATCCCCCGCTTTTTAATGATTAATGAGGTATAAGCGCTTCAATAATGCTTGATTAATACGGAAAAATATGATATAATCAAATATGAAAGAAAGGGATTAGTTATGAAAAAAGCGTTAATCACAGGCGTCACCGGACAAGACGGCAGTTTTCTTGCGGAATTTTTATTAGAAAAAAACTATACAGTTCACGGAATTGCACGGCGTACCAGCACGGAGAGGAAGGAGCGGATTGAACACCTGCGCGGTAATCCGAATTTTCATCTCCATTACGGGGATATGACCGACAGCATGAGCCTTATGAAAATCATCGGAAAAACAAAACCGGACGAAATATATAACCTCGCTGCCCAATCGCACGTTCATGTTTCATTCGATGTACCGGAATTCACCGCGAACGCAGACGGGCTCGGAACTTTGCGGGTTTTAGAAGCTGTCCGGCTTTTAGGGCTTGCAGAGAATTGCAAAATCTATCAGGCTTCTACGTCGGAATTATACGGCAAGGTTCAGGAGGTTCCGCAAAGCGAAACAACGCCGTTCTATCCTTACTCGCCGTATGCGGCGGCAAAGCAATACGCCTACTGGATTTCGCGTAATTACCGCGAGGCATACGGAATGTTCGTATCTAACGGGATTTTATTTAATCACGAATCCGAGCGGCGCGGTGAAACCTTCGTTACGCGAAAAATAACTCTTGCTGCCGCCGCGATTGCCGGAGGTAAGCAGAGCAAACTGCATTTAGGAAACTTAAATTCCCTGCGCGACTGGGGTTACGCTAAAGATTACGTTGACTGTATGTGGAGAATTTTACAGCATAGCGAACCTGATGATTTTGTAATCGCCACAGGTGAACAGCATACCGTGCGGGAATTCTGCCACTTAGCTTTTAAGTATGCAGGTATAGATTTACGTTTCGAGGGTGAAGGCGCAGATGAAAAAGGCATCGATGCAAAAACCGGAAGGGTTTTAGTTGAGGTTTCGCCGGAGTTCTTCCGACCGCTCGATGTGGTGAATCTGCTGGGTAATCCCGCAAAAGCGAAAGCAGTCTTAGGCTGGAATCCTACAGCTACAAGCTTTGAGAAGTTAGTACAGATTATGGTTGAGCATGATATGAAATTAAATTTGAAATAAAATACAGTTTATACTCATTTATAGTCCTTTAACTTAAAAAGCGTTTCGCTTTTTAAGTTAAAGGGGCTTGCGCTGTTGCGACAGCGCCCGCTGCGCTCACGCAGCGGAAACCCGTTTAAATTGAAACTGTGGAAC
>JAITFV010000225.1 GCA_031281115.1 Oscillospiraceae bacterium
GTTCCACAGTTTCAATTTAAACGGGTTTCCGCTGCGTGAGCGCAGCGGGCGCTGTCGCAACAGCGCAAGCCCCTTTAACTTAAAAAGCGAAACGCTTTTTAAGTTAAAGGACTATAAAATTACTATAAAAGCGGAGCAGGCTTTGGAAGCCTGCCCCTACAAAGGCTTTTAATTAAATTTCGATTTAACCTTAGCGGCTTTTCCAACTTTGCCGCGCAGATAGTACAGCTTCGCCCTGCGAACTTTACCCTCGCGTACCACCTCAACCTTGTCAACCGATGGTGAGTGAACCGGGAAAACTCTTTCAACGCCGACACCGTGCGCAACCCTGCGAACCGTAAAGGTTTCTTCTATGCCGCCGTGCTTTTTGGCGATGCAAATTCCCTCAAACATTTGGATTCTGGACTTGTTCCCGTCCTGTATGCGAACGTGTACGCGAACCGTATCGCCTATGTTGAATACAGACGGATTCTCTTTTAAACTGTCCTGCGCTATTAATTTCAATGCGTCCATTTTACTTAATTCCTTTCGTTTTAAGACGTTCTTGCCCTGTTTTAAAAACAGGATTAGCGCCGGCAGAGGACCGTCTCGTGCGAGCTTCCGGGCGCGCTGCGCGCACTCCTGCAAAGCATACCCTACCATTCTATCATAAATATTTTTAAAATGCAAGCATTTTTTGAAATATTTTGAAAATTTATGGCTTCAAATTCACCCGCTCCGTGATGCTGCTACTCTGCCAACCCCTCTCACAGCGGAAAATCAAGCTCAACCTCCGTACACCCATGCTCCCTCACACTCAGCACATAACATGAACCAACGCCGAAAATCCGCTCAAGATTAAACTTAAAAACTTTAAGCATGTCATGCGGGACGAACGCCTGAACTGTCCCGGCAAAGCCGCCGCCGTGTACGCGGCAGGCACCTTTCCCGCCGAGCGCGTATTCGGCGGCATTAAGCGCGACGGCGAGCGACTGATGCTTCACCTCGCCCGATGTATAAATATTTTGCAGGTATTTGAACGAACTGCCGCCCGAATCATTTATGTACTTCAGAAAACTCTCGAAATCGTTGTTCTCAAGCGCGTGGATTAACTTATCAACACGGTTGTTCTCCTCAAAAAAGTGCAGCGCACGAAGTACAGCGCGGTCGCCGTACAGGTCGCGCAAAACATTCGTGTTGAGTTCAATGTCTTTTCGTGCAATTTGCCGCAGATTCTCAACGCCGAAATAAGATGCAATCTCGCGCATTTCCTGCGGAATCGCGGCGTATTCGCCGTTCATGCCAGCATGGGAGCCGCCGGTGTTGATAATGCACAAATCATGCTCAAACGAGTTCCAGGTATCGCTCGCTACCTTTCCGATAATCGGCGAACCGGAATCCTTGAAATCAATCACAATAAACCCGCCCACAGCGCAGGCGATTTGGTCTAAAAGCCCGCAAGGTTTACCGAAGTACTCGTTCTCGGCTTTCTGTGCGATTTTCGCGATTTTCTGCGGGTCAATCAGCCCGTTATTATAAAGGTGCGATAAAATAATTCCAATCATGACTTCAAACGCTGCGCTGCTCGACATTCCCGAACCCTGAAGAACATCGGAGGTCGTATATGCCTTGAAGCCGCCGATTTTATAGCCGGCTTTGCTGAAACCTGCAGCAACGCCGCGGATAAGGGCTTCGGATGTATTTTTTTCTTCGGGAACAACATCAAGATTATCAAGCCAAACGCCGCTCTCCCCGAAACCTTCGGATTTCACGACGATTTTGTTAGCTTCAATCGGTTCAACGGCTGCAATAATGTCAAGGCTTATACTTGCTGCCAAAACCTTCCCGCAGTTGTGGTCGGTGTGGTTGCCGCTTACCTCGGTTCTCCCGGGGACCGAAAAAAGCCGGACGTTCCCGCCGCTTTCTTCCCCGTAGTGCTTTTTATAATTAGCAATCGCTTCTTCTAATCTGCCGCGCTTAGCCTCAATCTCCATAGAGGGATATAATTCTTCCGGTTTTAAAATTAATGGCTGTTTCATTTTCCTTACAGACACGCAATGCGCGCCCCACTCCTTCTTTAATCTTTTTCGGTATAAAACATATGATGTTTTTTATCTTTGTGGGCACGGACAGACAAAACGAGTCCGATTCCCATAAAATAAGCAAGCACCGCGCTTCCGCCTGCGCCGATTAATGGCAGGGGTTGACCGATTACCGGCATAACAGCGAGCGTCATGCCTACATTTATAATGGTATTATAAAGAAACATCGCAAAAACACCCACACACATATACTTCCCGAGTATATCCTTAGCGATGAGGCAATTGGAGAGTATGCGGATTAATATAAACATAATAAGGCACAGTGTTGCAACAGTACCGGCAAAGCCGAGCGTCATGCCGATGTACGAGAAAATAAAATCTGTTTGATATTCCGGTATATAGATATATTCACCGCCGAATAAGCCGCGCCCCGTCAGCTCACCCGAGCCGATTGCTATAAGGCTTCTGTGCTGCTGGTGGTAGAAACCCAGCATTTCCGCCTCTTGTACCTCTTCATCAATCAGTACAAGAATTCTGAGCCTGTGGTAATTCTTGAAGATGTAATTCCACATTACAAACGCCACCACGGGAACTAAAGCAAGAATTGCCGCGACATACCGCCACCACAAACCCGCAATGAACAGCATCGTAAAGGTAATCAGCAAAACCACCAGCGTTGTGCCGAAATCCCCTCGTGACAGCAAAAGCAGACAGGGAACAGCCGTATGCGCCGCGAGCAGCATTAAGTGCGGGATTTGATTCATGCGCTTGCCGGCTTTCGCGAGGTGCGCCGAATAGGTAATAACATAAAAAAACTTCAGGAATTCTGATGGCTGAATGGTAGTGAAGCCGAAATCTAACCAGTTAATTTCCTCGCTGCCCTGCGGGCCGACTCCGAGCGGGGTATGCAGTAAAAGCATCAGCAGAACACCCGCCGCCGCGCCTATGAACCAAAACTTCGCGATGTATTTATAATTTACAACAGCTACGATAAGCGCGGCGGAAAGCCCTGCTAAACCCATGCCGATTTGCATTTTATAATGGCGGGAGTGAACAAAAGGGCTGACTTCGTTGCTTACCATGCTGTAAAGCATATATGCGCTGAAAAAGCAGGCGCCGAGACACAGCAAAATCAGCAGCTTATCCAACCGCTTAAAATATACGAGTGAAAATTTTAAAACACGCTTCATAAATAGAGTATAGCACAAAGCAACCGCGCCGTCAACAATTTCATGTTACGGGCTTCCGCTGCGTGAGCGTAGCCACTGTCCACAGACAGCGCAACCCCGTTTAACTCAAGATTTTACATGTTTGTAAGTTATAATCGTTTAAATTGAAAACTGTTCCACAGTTTCAATTTAAACGGGTTTCCGCTGCGTGAGCGCAGCGGGCGCTGTCGCAACAGCGCAAGCCCCTTTAACTTAAAAAGCGAA
>JAITFV010000270.1 GCA_031281115.1 Oscillospiraceae bacterium
CTGCAAAAAGCAACGACGATACAAGCGTCAGGGCGTAATAAACAATGCGGATTTTCTGCGACCTTATCAGATGTGCAACAAGGTGCGCGGTTGTTCCTATCGCCATGCCGAACCCGATAAACGAACCGAACACAGTCGGGATTCCGGCGACGAAAACAATCCCGGAAACCTTATATGCCTTGATATATTTTTTCATATCAGCACCTAAAATTGCTTCAAAAATCTTATATCGTTTTCGTACAAATGTCGCAAATCGTCAATTTCGTACCGCATCATGGTAATACGCTCAAGCCCCATGCCAAACGCGAAACCCGAGTATACATCAGGGTCAATCCCGCAGTTCCGCAGCACTTGCGGGTGAACAACGCCCGCGCCGAGCATTTCAACCCAGCCTTCGTTTTTACAGAAGCCGCAATATCCGCTGTCCGGCGTCTGCCCGTTACATTTAAAGCAGGACAAATCAACTTCCGCGCTTGGTTCGGTATACGGGAAATTATGCGGGCGGAAGCGCAGTTTTACGGAATCTCCGTAAAGCCGCTTCATGAAAGTTTCCAAAGTCCCTTTTAAATCCGCGAAGGTTATATTTTTATCAACAACAAGAGCCTCGCACTGGTTGAAAACCGGCGAATGCGTAGCGTCAAACTCGTCACGGCGGAAAACCCGCCCCGGGCTGATAATCGCAATCGGCGGCTTGTTTTCAAGCATTGTACGAATTTGCACAGAACTCGTCTGTGTGCGGAGAACAACATCGTCACTGATGTAAAACGTGTCGCTCTCGTCGCGAGCGGGGTGTCCCTCAAAAGTATTGAGCATATCGAAAACATAGCGAGTTTCCTCAATTTCGGGTCCTGCAACGACCGTGTAACCCATTGAGCGGAAGATTTCTTTCAAATCATTAAGCACAATGCTCATCGGATGCGGCCTACCTGAGCGCATACGCTTTCCCGGCAGGGTTACATCAATTGCTTCGCTTTTAATCCGCGCTTCATAATGCAGAGATTTCAGCTTCGCTGTCTGTTCGGAAATTGCCCTCTCAACAGCCTCACGCACTTCATTCGCTTTCGCACCGATTACAGGGCGTTCATCTGCCGACAGCTTACCCATCGTCTTTAATACAGCTGTAAGCTCGCCTTTTTTGCCGAGGATTTTAACACGCACATCGTTAATCGCGTCCAAATCCACGCTTTCTTTAATCGCAGAAAGCGTCTTTTCGCTGATTTGTTCTATTTTTTCGAGTGTTTCTTTAATCATAATAACCCTTTTCGTCAACAATGCAATTGTACATTGCCCATTATTAATTGTCCATTGTCCATTGTCCATTGTCAATTGTCCACGCCACCCTCACCAGGAATCGAACCTGGAACTAATTCTTAGGAGGAACTCGTTATATCCATTTAACTATGAGGGCAAAAACTCTCATTAACCATAATAGTATACCAAAAATTTGAAAGAATGTCAACTGCATAGGAAAAACTTGCAACCCCCGCCATTTTTCAGTAATTTCCGAAAAACGGCGGGGGATTGGTTTATATTCTGCTTTTTTCTTCCATGAGTGCTACGAGACGTATGACTGATTCTCCAAATTTTAGCTTTTCCACAGTTTCCTGCAGTTTTTCGACTTTAGGCAAAAGCTCTTTGTTGGCGACTGTGTGCTGTTCTTTTATAGCCCTAATCATGGGAGCCATCTCGTTTTCAAAACAAATCAGGTTGTTGTGAGTGTCATCTGCTTTTTTATCTAAGGTGTCCACTTTTCCCTCTAAGATGTTTACTTTACCCTTTAACTCCGAAACATCGGTTTTTAAACCCGAAACGTCAGTTTTTAAACCCGAAACGTCGGTTTTTAAATCCGAAACATCGGTTTTTAAACCCGAAATGTCGGTTTCAATTCTCTCAAGCTGATTCTCAACATTACCAAATCGCCCGTTTAACGCTTCAATAGCTGATAATATTTTTTCTTCGCCGTTCATATTTTCATTAAGTCCTTTCTTCACCAACGAAGAATGAAAACAACGTTTTCCCCGTTTCAGTCGTATTTTGTTTCAAACTTTCCCGACCCCTTTTTCTTATCGTCAAATGCAGTATGTAATCCTTTAAGGGATTGCCAAGATATAAAGTTGACAAGTCTGACGCAGGGGTTTTGTTGTCAGACAAGGCAAAATTTTTCGTAATGCTTTATGCCTTGCGGAAAATTTTAACGCAGTATGGCAACAAAAATAAAAGTCAGATGTCAAGTTTATTTCTTGGCAATTCCTAAATTAAAACTGCGGGACAGTTTCAATTTAAATAAGTATAACACATTTTCTAAAAATTGTCAAGCGCCCGTCAATACCTCTTAACTCCCTGCATAAGCATCATCGCCGCGAAGAAAAACGCATTATAAACCACTATCCCCGTTGATGAGAACATAGCGCTTCCACCGAAAATTGTAAATATAGCGCAGAAAATCACCGCAAGGAAAATACCTGTGAATAATGCTGATGACGACAGCAGTATGCTGTGCATGACTTTTTTTGCGGCGGTCAGCGCGCTCGTGAACGACGAAAAGGTTCCCGCGCAGGAAACATCTCCGCTGCCACGGCTGGCGTACTTTGTGCAGTCGTCGAACTTCGCGTGTAGGTCGAAAGGAATCACCCTCAGACTTTCGGGATTAAGTTCAAATGCTTCAGCGAGCGTATTTGAGGTAACAATGGAATCCCGGGTACGTACGATTATCGCAACACCCTGCTTCTGTAAAGCTTGAAGAGAGCGCTTAATTTTTTCGTTGGGTACTATTTTGAGGAAGAACATCGCAATTGTTTCCCCGCCGGCGGCAAGATAAACCACATCGCCGAACTTTTTTGTGTACTGCTGTTCTTTTTTGTAATCCGGAACTTTTATGCCGTGGTGCTTCATCTGGTCACGATTGCCGAGCATGACGCGCTTGTTCCCCATCCAGCCGGAAATCCCCATATTGACTTCATAAATACAATTATCAATAGCATAAAGCATATCGCTTTTTCCTGCTACCACATCGTAAAACATCGGCGTCAGAATAGAACCGCTCTTAATGGCTAAGCTCGCGGCTGTAATCAGCGCGCCGTCAATCGCATACGGCTCCAGAGAATTCGGCGGCTGACAGCGTTTGATGTTTCTGAAATCCACGCTCCCCGCCGGGAACAGGCTTTGCGCGTCTACGAGAACAGAGTTTACTTTTGAAAACTTCTCGGCAGAATTATAACCGAGCACGACAGCTTCATTCTTTGCGAGGGATTTTGAAGCGCGCAGCAGCGGATTATTCACCAAAAACATAACCGAGAACGGCGCAAGTGCGCACAGCGTTGCATTCGCTGCGGTCAGCGCCCAGTAGATATTATTTGAAAGCTGCTCATTTTCATACGGTATGAAAAACGCACCAAGCCCGATTGCCACTGCCGCCGCGAACGCCGCCGGAGTAATCACGCGGCTGAGCTGGTCAGCTTTATCATTGCAATAACTGTTTTTAAGGAAGTCGGTGAGAAATTCGGTTTTCCGCGCCGCGCAAAGCACGGGCAAGTCGTACATAACACCTTTCGTAAAGGCGCGCGCCGCCTGCTCGTCTTCTATTATTTCCGCGTAATACTTAGGGTTGTCGCCGCTCACGAAGCCGAAGTTGCGTTTCGCCCTTGCCATCATCATGAGCTTCCCCACCGTGTTAAAAAGCAAACCCGCAAGCCCGACAGCCACGAATATATTTGAGTTTCCGTGCTGAAACTCACCCGTTCCCGAAAGCATCGGCACTACAGAAAGTGTTGAGATGACCGCAGGCAAAGAGCAGAGGCTGTCGCAGTCACCCTTTCCTGTAAACAGGTTGGCGATTCCTCTGCGTACCACGCTCCCGCAGGCGATGATTCCGAGAATCCCGAGAATCAAATGGAAATACAGCAGCCCCTGAACATCAAAGGCTTTATCTAAAAACGGCATATCAATACCGAACACATTTGCCTTCATAATGCCGAGGTCGTTGCCGAACGTGACAACACACGCAAGCACGGTAATGACAAAAAGTATAAAGAACCGCACACGAAGCCCTTTATGCGTTTCGCATAAGTCGCTCCAAATCTGCCCCGCTGTATCATAGTCGTGATATTCTATGTCTTCCTCGTCGTAATAATCGGGGCTCTTTTCATCTTCAATATCTTCAAGCACGAAGTCGCGGATTTTACGTTTGCGCTTTCCCTTGAGTTCGTTCATTTTCTGTTCAATGAGCAGCGGCTGATTCCCCGTTGAAGCAAACGAAGTATCGGTCAGCACCTGCTTCTTGTAGTCTATATTAAGTCCGTGCGTAACTTGCAGCAGGTCAGCATTATTCGGCGCATACGCTTCCTCCGGAAGCGTCCGGTACGCCTTAACATCGCTCTCGCGCTTTTCTTTCAATGCCTTGTTCAGCGATTCAATCAGCGCGGTGTTGCTGCGCTTTTCTTTCTCGCTTAAATGGCCGGCTGTGTTTTCTTCTTTTTCAGCCGCAACGCTGTTTCCCGCGTTCGCCGACGGTATGTATGTTTTGACTACTTCCGCTGTTTCCTCGGGCTTGAAAGCGTTTTTCATCGCAAGCTCTTTGAAGTCGCCGTCAGCGATTCCCTTTGTATCGCCCGAAAGCAGCGAAATGAACTTACGGTTCTCGCCTTCTTCCTCATCATCAGCGAAATTTTCGCTGTCTGCCGCGATTTTCAACATATCATAGGGATTCAGCGCGTCTATTTGCTCCAGCGGTTGTTCAAGCGCCATATCAGCTTCAAGCAAAGCTTCGCCGCGCTTTCTCAGAGCTTCGTCCATAGGTGCGGGTTTGAGCTTTTCAAGTACCTGTGTAATTTCAAGCTTAGGAAACTCAAACTCGGAATCCGACTCGCCGCCTATCGAAATAGCCGCGCCTTTATTCAAAGGCGGCTCGGGAGCGGATTCACCGAAAACAGGCTTCGGCGTATCATCGGCAGCCATTTTCGGCGGAACTACAGCTTTATTGAAAACTATATCGCCTTTTTTTATTTTTTCGGGTTTTTCTTTTTTTTCTTTCTTTGTTTTTCTTGATTCCGGTTCAAACTGCCCGCCTGAACCGCTTCCCTTGGAAGGTTTTCTTTTTACGGGCATAAGGAGACTGTCGGCGCCGATAATTTCCGTAACACCGAAATCGCTGCCCGAACTCCTGCCCGTGCCGCTTCCGCGCTTTTTATCCACTTCCGCAAGAATATCGTCTATTGAAAAATCGTTATCTTTATCCATTTACTCTTTCACCTTCTTTGTCTGACGGCTTCGTACATCAAAATCCCTCCGCAAACAGAAGCGTTCAGGGAATTTATTTTTCCGTACATATCTACAGCGACAATAATATCGCATTGTTCTCTTACAAGTCTGCGCAGCCCTGCACCCTCCGAACCTATAACTAAAGCAATCCCGCCCGTAAAATCCTGTTTGTAAAAAGGTTCTCCGTCGGCTTCCGCGCCGTAAACCCAGATATTCTGCTTTTTCAAGCGGCTGATTACGTCAGTTAAATTCGCTTCTCTGCATATTTTAAGGTGACTCGCCGCGCCTGACGAAGTCGCATATACAGTGGAGTTCACCCCCGCGCTCCGCCGCTTCGGAATAATCAAGCCGTCTGCGCCCGCCGCCTCTGCCGTGCGGATAAGCGCACCGAGATTATGCGGGTCGGTGATTTCATCTGCTATTATGATGAACGGCGCGGCTTTCTTCGCTGCCGAAACAGCGAGAATTTCCTCTAAATCCGCATACTCTGCTTTCGGGATTATAAGCGCGATTCCACCATGACGGGCATTTTCACCGCCTGTCAACATGTTCAGCTTTACAGCGTCCGAATCCTTGACTACGCCGCCCTTTTGCTTCATGAGAATTATATGTTCGCCGAAGCCCTGTAAACCTTTTTGAATGTACAGCGTGTCAATCGGTTTATCTGTCCTCAGATATTCCAAAACGGCATTCTTACCGTAAATTATATTTTCATTTTCCATACAGCATATAGTATAGCAAATATTTACAGAAATGTCAAATCGGCTTGCAAATCTCTGCAAGCCGATAATTTTTGTTAATTGTCAATACTGTCCTGTGCTGATTACATAAACATCAACCTGCCGCAAGCCCCAACTTCTGGCTTTTTCGATATTCTCGCTCGTAAGCCCTTTAAATACGTCAACCAATATGTCTGTATCGTGAATGAAAGTTCCCGTATCTGCCGCCACAGCCGCGCCGTAAACGTAATTCCCGCACTGCGTCACAATGTAAAGCAGGGAGCCGTAAGGGATTCTGCCCGGGTCAACCGCAACTGTCCCGATTTCAAGCGGGCGCCCGCTTGCGGTACCTGCCGCAGGACCTGCTGTGTATGCCGTAGACCTGCCCGAAAGCATGAACTCGTAACTCGCAGGTATGCCGTCAACAAGCTCAATTTCAGAGAAGTCACGCTTGCTGAAAGGCTCAGCCAAAGCCATACCGATGAGAACCTCCTCGGTTACCGGCAAACTAAGAACTTCACGCGTTATAATCTCGGTTGCGATTACCTCGCCATCCATAATTGTGTCGATTACGGTCATTCTCTCAATGCCCTCAACGCCGGCAGTAATGACCTTTGTCGCGCCTATAGCCACTAAGTTAGAGGTTTCGGAGATTGTTTCATAAGGTATATAATTCGTTTCAACCCGCTCGTCATAACGCAATGTGTTTACAGTAGCCTCCATTCCCGGATAGGCAATGGAATTGAGGTTCGCGGAGATTACCTCGTTCTCGCTGAACGAGATTCCCTCAAGGCTCAGGACATCGCCGATTGTAGTTTCACCATACGGGCTGACCGGAATCGAAAGGGTTACGCCTTCTATGAAGAGCGTCACTCCGAAGGCTCTGGAAACTTTAATATTGCTTTCGCCGGAAATTCTTTCATATAAGGCGGGCGTAACCATGTCGTTGCGCTCAAGTTTAATTCCTGCGCGGTTCAGGATTTCGCCGACAGTTTCGCCTGTGTAGGCTTCGGTTTTATACACGCTGCCGTCCACCGAAACCGTAACCGTGTGCGAGCGGGTGACCGAAAGCGTCATCGTTGTTGCGCGTCCTGTGTTTCCGTTTCCGTAAAACTCGTATAAGTCAAGCCCTGTGAGCGGGACTCCCTGTTCGCGGAGAATGTCCTCCGGGTCAGTGTGTGTGGTATATACTTTAAAAGTTACGCCGTCATCGGTAATTGTTACTTCATTGCGAAAATATAAAGCACCGGTTAAAAGAAATATAACTGTGCAGGTTACGAAAATTGAAATCAGCGAAACCGCTGTGCGGTTTTGCAGGGTGTTTTTTACCTTCCTGATTTTCCTGCCGCCGGACATCAGCGCGGCTGTTAAGTTAAGCAAAAAATAATCCTCCTGTTTTCATTGTTGATTTCATTATATCCCACGTTTTTGTATATGTCAAATACAATAAAAGCCTTAAATTTGTGCAACATGCACATATTTAAGGCTCTTTAATCTTGTTACCGCTTTGTAACCTTTGTCGAATTCTAAGAAGTTGTTCAAAACGAGAAAAAAATTTGGTGAGATTAACGAAGTATGTTTGTAGGGTTATACAATTCGCTCATGGAAAATTTTTCTGCATATTTTTGCAATATTTAGGGGTGGACAAGCCGGTAAGCGCAATATGTTGAAAATTTTATGTTTCTGCTTATTTCGTCAAATGTTCCGTCAGCGCGGTAATCAGTTCTCCTATCTGGCTCCTTGCGAACTGTCCGTCTGCCCCTGCCGAGTCACCGCGCCCGCGCATATTCTCGTGAATTAATGAAGAGAACATAAAGACGGGGATATTCGCGAGTTCTTTGTCTTCTTTGATGAGGCGGGTGAGTGAGTGTCCGTCCATTTGCGGCATTTCAATATCACTGATTACAGCCGCAACCTCGTTTTTAAGATTCGGCGAACCTTTCTTGGATTTGATATATTCCCAGGCTTCCAAACCGTTGTAGAAGGAGTTCACGTTCTTGAAGCCCACGTTTCTGAGCGCGTCCATCAGAACCTTGCACAAGAACGGGCTGTCCTCGGCTATAACCAGGCGCTTGCTGAGGTCGAGTTCTTCGGGGACATCGATATTTTCAAAGTTATCCTGCTCATAATCCTCAATCAGATTTAAGTCGCAGATAATCTTCTCGAAATCTAAAATCATAATAATCTTGTCATCTAACTTTGCCATACCGGTTGTAATGCTGTCGTCAGAGCTTTTGCTCACGGACGGAGGCTTCTCAATTGACGACCATGTCAGCCGTTTTATGCCCAGGACAGCGCAGACGTGAAAAGCTACGCTGAACTGCTCAAAGTCGCAGACAATCAAAAGTCCTTCCCCGTGCTCATCTTCCTTGAGAGACATCCCGAGAACAACATGAAGGTCAATAACCGTTACTAATTTATCGCGGTGCATGAAAACGCCTTCGATTGCATCCGGTGACGACGGAACAGGCGTAAGCTCGGTGAATCTGATGATTTCACTGACCTTTGCGATATTTATGCCGAAAAACTCCTCTCCGACTAAAAATTCAAGAAGCTGAAGCTCATTCGTTGAAGAATCAAAAGTAGTTTCATTGTCCATAATTTTACCCCATTCTTGTGTTTTAGGAGAACAGACTATACTCAATTAACTTTAAAATATAATGTTTCAAAGTTAAAGGACTATATTACTTAAACTACATTATAACACGTAAGTTGTGCGTTGTCAAGAAGCAAAACAAAATATAAAAACGAGCAGAACCCCCGCCGTGCGGCGGGAGTTACGACTTCCAAACAGGGAACAAATAACTGCCGTCTTTTGAATTGTATAATTTTTCAATACAGTAACTTACTTCGTCGCTTTCTCTGTTTAGCTGTGGAAATTAATCCATATATATTATTATACTATACGTTAAAATAAAAGTCAAGAGGTGACTTTATATGGATATGGCAGTCGTAGGGAAAATAATTAAACAATACCGAGAAAGAAAGCGTTTGTCGCAGGAAGTACTTAGCGGGCTTGCAAATGTAGACAGAAGTTATTTAAGCAAAATTGAATCGGGAGCACACAATTTTACTATTGCGGTTTTATACAAGCTTGCTGATGCACTGGGAGTAAACGCAAGCGAATTGTTAAGCGCAATCGAAGAAGAAAACAGAAAAACGCAAAAAGAAAGAGAAACTGAGAAAAGTTCTTAATTTTTCTTGCTTTTCCGCCTGTTTTATGTTAAACTTATACTACATTATATCAAACGCCATTAGAAATGGTGTTTGGGGATGCGTATCAAACACAGGAGAAGAACAAAAATGAACGTCTATTCGGACAGAATAAAAAAACTCAAGCCCTCAATAATCCGTGAAATTTTCAAGTTTACAGCCGACCCTGCGGTAATTCCTTTCGCGGCGGGAAATCCCGCACCGGAGGTATTCCCCGCTGAAAAATTCGCCGAGCTTACCGCCGATATTTTTAAAGAAGAGCCGGTTGCTGCTTTGCAGTATTCGGTTTCCGAGGGCTACCCGAAGCTCCGCGAATGGCTGAAAGCCGACATGGAGGCGAAGGGCGTTTTCCGTCCGGGTGAAGATGATTTAATTATAACAGCAGGCGCGCAGCAGGTCATGGAGCTGTCAACCAAGGTAATCTGTAACGAGGGCGAAGCAATCATCTGCGAGAGTCCGTCGTTCATCGGTTCGCTGAATACATTCAGGTCTTATGCAGCGAAACTTGTCGGCGTTGATATGGACGATGAGGGTATGATTCCCGAGCGGCTTGAAGCCGCGCTGAAAGCCAATCCGCGAACCGCATTCATCTATATAATCCCGAATTTTCATAATCCTACGGGGAAAACAACATCTTTGCAGCGCAGAAAAGATATTCTTTCGCTGGCTTATAAATATAACGTGTTGATTTTAGAGGATAATCCCTACGGCGACCTGCGGTTCAGCGGAGTTGATATTCCCTCGATTAAATCCATGGACAAAAAAGGTCACGTTATATACGCAGGCAGTTTCTCTAAAACGCTTGCGCCCGGGCTTCGCGTGGGTTTTATGTGCGCGCCGGAAAGTATCGTGCAAAAAAGTGTCGCCGCGCTACAGTGCAGCACTGTGCATACTAATATTTTGGCGCAGATGCTTGCTTATCGGTTCGTGACAGGCGTTGACTTCGAGGGATACCTTGGCGGGCTCAGATTAGTTTACAAGCGCAAGCGCGACCTTATGCTCGGTACGCTGAATTTCGCATTCCCCTCACAGGTGAAGTTCACCGAACCCGAGGGCGGGCTGTTCATTTGGGGTACATTGCCGTTCGGTGACGCGCTTGAATTTTCCCGCAAAGCCATCATGAATAAAGTCGCGATTGTCCCGGGTAACGCTTTTTGTGTTGACGAGAACGCGAAAAGCCTTTGTTTCCGCATGACCTACGCCACGCCCACCGACGAGCAAATCGAAAAAGGCGTGGAATTATTAAAAGAGTGTTACTATAAAATATAAAGAGTATCAGCGCAGCAATTCCCTGTTAGTGAAGAAAAGGACTTAATTAAAATATGAAAAAAACCTTCCTAAGCGGCATACAGCCGACCAATATACCACACATAGGCAACTACTTCGGCGCGGTTAAAAACTGGGTAGAATCGCAAAATACGGGCGAGATGGAGTCGTTTTATTTTTTAGCGGATTTACACGCGATTACCGTCAGGCAAGACCCTAAGCTGTTTAAACAGCAGATTTTGGATT
>JAITFV010000105.1 GCA_031281115.1 Oscillospiraceae bacterium
GTGCTTTTAATCGGTTCCAAACCTCATATTTTCTTTTCTGATTCATGTTTATCACGCATAAACAATGCCATTTGAAGGCATTTTTCACCTAAATTGCGAACCCGAGTAAGTTTTTCCGCGGAAGCGGCGCAAAGTTCATCCATTGTTACAATTCCTCCGCGCACTAAAGCGTTGATTGTACGGACGGTTAATTTATTATATTCAGTTGAAGGCGCATGTTCTTTAAAATATACTTCTAATTCAATATGTTTTTTCATGTTTATACCCCATTTCCAACGAACCATTTTTAGAACTCGTCCTAATAGAAAATTCATTTCCTATTCAAACGATTATATATAAATAATTATTTAAGTCATTAAGTATTTTTTCAACAGATTTAAAACTTCATTTATATCAAGCGGTTTGCCTATATGGGCGTTCATACCGGATTTTATACATTGTTCAACATCTTCGCGAAATACATTTGCGGTCATTGCGACGATGGGGATTTCTTGCGCGTTAGGCAGCCCCGAGGCACGGATTTGCCGCGTAGCTTCATGTCCGTCCATTTCCGGCATTTGCAAATCCATGAATATCATATTGTATTTGCCGGGTGGTGCTTCACGGAACATACGAAGAGCTTCGGCTCCGTTTATGGCGCAGTCAATTTCTAATAGAGTGGGTTCAAGCAGAGCTAATACAATCTCGCGGTTAATTTCAACATCTTCGGCAAGAATAATTCGTTTTCCCTTAAAAAGCCCTTCAAAGTTTTCTTCTTGATTATCGGTTGCAGAAATCTGTTCCATACATCCGATTCCGACAAACGCTGTGAAAATAAAGCGGGTTCCTTTTCCTAACTCAGATTCTATCCAAATATCGCCGTCCATAAGGTTGATTATTTTCTTTGAAATTGCCAACCCCAAACCGGTACCGCCGTATTTCCTTGAAGTGCTGCCATCGGCTTGTTCAAAGGGTTGAAACAGGCGCAGCTGTTGCTCTTTAGAAATGCCTATGCCGTTATCCCATACCTCAATACGGAGCAGACAGCCGTTTTCCGTTTCATTTTCTTTCCGTACCGTTAATTTGATACTGCCTCCCTCGGGCGTAAATTTATTTGCGTTGCTTGTTATATTTGTGATTACCTGAGCCAGTCTCTGCTTGTCTGCTATGATAGCTTGCGGAATATTTGCATCAACATCCACCGTAAAATGCTGGTCCTTTTTATCCATATTAATAATTACTACAGATACAACTTGTTCCAGCATATCGGAAAACATGAAATCGGTCACAGATAATTCAAATTTACCCGCTTCAATTTTAGACATATCCAAAACATCATTAATAACGCCCAGCAGATGATTTGCGGCGTTTTCAATTTTAACCAAACAATTTTTTGTTTTATCTATTTCACTTGTGTTTTTTGCAATTTCCGTTATTCCGATAATCGCATTCATCGGTGTACGCATTTCATGGCTCATACGTGCCAAAAAATCGCTCTTACTCATGCTTTCCTCGTCCGAGCGGATTTTTTGTGCGCGTGTACGGACTAATATATAGCTCAAGACGAGCATCAAGCCGAAACCTACAATGCTAAGCACGGCACCCATAACATAGACCTGTTCATAGTAGCTTGAATGAGGGACTATGATTCCGATATGCCAGCCGTTAAAAATAGTGCGGAAAAATGCGATGGAATCGACCCCGTCTGCATTTAAAAACCGGATGGCAGAAATTTCCTCCCCGTCTGAAATCATCTGTTCCAATATCGAGTATTCGCCGCCGACATCATTAATATTTAAACCGATTATGTCAATGTCACGATGCGTCGAAAAACACATCTGGTCGTCAAGAAGTACGCCGTAACCATCGTTAGCGATGGTTTGAACGTTTATAAAATCGGTAATCATCGTTATATCTATATCAATTGCCACTATACCCGCCGACTGCCCGTAAACATCGAAAACCTGCTGGGAAAATGTGATGCATATCCCGCCGGTATCGGCATCTAAATAGGGTTCAGATATATAAACACTGTCACGGTTTTTCACCGCCCCGATATGCCAGGGGCGCGAGGGTGCGTAATAATCTTCCGGAGGCACCCACAGCGAGCCGTCTAAAAATTCATCCCTGATATACGCATATACCGATAAAAACCCGGATATGGCGGAATGATTCTCGCTGAAATATGTATTTGTCGCAATTAAATAATCTAAAATCTCTTCGTTACTTTGATTTTCTTTCAGCATGGTTTCCACGCTTTGCATAACATTGGCAAACATAAGCTCCGAACCTATCAAGCTGCCGGTCACGGTCGCCTGCATAGTGTTCATCGTTTCTTCGCCGATTGAACGCATTTGCTGGAAAACAATCCTGCTGACATAAAAATAACTGACAAACACCATCGTTAAAAAAGCAAGAAAAACAAGCAGTACCTGTCCGATGTTTGCTCCTATAAATTTTTTAATGCGCTCATTCATAGATATGCTCCTTATAAGCGAATACAATTATTGAAAGCACCCGTGCACGAGTGCTTTCAGTAGTGCATTGAGTTTACAAGACCATGAAATTATATACCATCCCAATCGCCCGATTGTGCGGGATTTAACGTTTTATGTATTACGTACATTATAACAGAAAAAAAAGCAAAAACGCGAAGGTTCCATAAACGTCCTCTTCGCGCCGAGTAATTTCATTGCTGTTTATGGTTATGTCATGTGCGATTATGCGGGCGAACACACAGGTCTAATAACTTATATTCTTTCAAACGTATATCCTTTTCTGCGTGTCACGGTAATAGTATATCCGGAATCTTCAAGGCTGCTGCGCAGGCGGTGAATCGCTTTTTTTAATGCTTGCGTATCCCTGTTCATAGGCTGTCCCCAAACCTTCTTATACAGATAGTCTGCACTCATAATTGTATCTTCATTTTGAATGAAAAGCAGCAGCAAAAAAAATTCCTTTTGCGTAAGAAGCAAATCATTATCGTCGGTGAATGCTTGCCCGCTTTGCACATCAAGGGACAGAGAACCTCGTTTTATGAGTTCCGGAACCTGCTCCGCGCTTTGCAGCAGATTTTTAAGCCGGACAAGAAGAACTCCGAAAGCATACGGCTTCGGTAAATAATCATTGCAGCCGTATTCAAATCCTTTTATAATATCGGTATCTTCGCCGTAACCTGACAAAAGCAATACGGGGATTTTAGAAAACTTCCGAAAATCCCGCAAAAAATTAAGACCGTTCCCATCAGGCATACCTACATCAAGTACGATGGCGTCAGGCAGCATCCGCTTTATAAAAGTTTCTGCATCAGTAAGGGTCATAACGGTTTCAACAGTAAATCCTTCATCTTCCAGCATTGATTTGTTGAATTCTTGGATATCCGTGTTATCCTCTATTAATAAAATCAGCTTGTTTTTCTTATTTCTCATGTTCGCGTATAACCTCCTGTCCGTCATAAGCCGGAATGGATTTTAGTATTAATATACGGATATAGAATTACTAATTTTATTATACCATAAATCATTATAATTGTCAAATAACCCACTTGCTCAGAGTTACGCAAGAAGTCTAACGGATAACAATATAAAAACACTTTGACGAATTAAAGCATATAATGTAGAAAAAAAGGAGGATTTTTTAAAATG
Source organism: Oscillospiraceae bacterium (assembly GCA_031281115.1). Taxonomy (GTDB): domain Bacteria; phylum Bacillota; class Clostridia; order Oscillospirales; family Ruminococcaceae; genus Ruminiclostridium_E. The sequence goes on from JAITFV010000105.1 coordinate 3,624, forward strand.
TTTACAGGAATTGGAAATAGTTCTTTTAAGTGCGCGCATCGATGCTGTCGGTGCTGCTGCTTGCGATGCCGTAAATGCTGCTGTAAACGCCCTAAACCGCCGAAGCCGCCATTACCGCCGGAACCGCAGATTATTACAACAGCCGAGCATCTGAACGCCGTAAGAAATAATCTTTCCGGGAATTATAAACTCGGGAATAATATTGACCTGACGGAATATCTTTCACCCGACCATCCGGGCTATAACAGCGAACATGGCTGGAAACCTGTCGGCAGCGGAGATTTCCCGTTCACAGGCACGTTTGATGGCAACGGCTATAAAATCACAGGGTTATGGCTTAACAGGGGCGAAGGTTATTACGCGGGTCTGTTCGGGCTCGTTGAAGGAGTTATTAAGAATCTCAGCGTGGAAACTGCAGGCGTTGGCGTAAGAGGTAATAATAATGTCGGTGTACTTGCG
>JAITFV010000329.1 GCA_031281115.1 Oscillospiraceae bacterium
CAGATGAACGAGCTTTTACATACATGGCGTGGGGAGCTGTCTGCACTGAACGCTAAAGATGATGATATTTACTGCTCTGTTTCGGCGGGAGCGGCGTTCGGCGACGGGGATTACCGCGCAAGCGAGATTTTAAAGCTTGCCGACGAACGTATGTATACAGAAAAAGCCAAAAGCAAGAAGTCCCGCATAGACGCATAGAATAGACTTCTTGCGTAATTCTGATAAACCTGCCATAAAACCTGTTCAGAAACAGGGATTGCGCTGTTGTGGCAGCACTAAACAAACAGACAATTTCACCAACCTCGCTCATGACAGATTTTCGGAAGTTAGTGAAAATGTCTGATATGATATAAGGAGACTAAATCCATGAACTACGAAATTAAAGACGTTTCGGCAAGACTGAAAGCAACCCGCGAATACCTTGACATCTCTACCGATGATATGGCAGAAAAAGTTAAAATCCCCATAAAGGAATATATTATTTTGGAAAGCGGCGAAAAAGACTTATCGCTGTCTTTCCTTAACGACTGCGCGGGCGCTCTGGGAGTCGAGCTTATAGAGCTTTTAACAGGCACGGAACCGCGCCTTCAAAAATACAGTATTGTGAAATCCGGCAAAGGTCTGCCTATTGACAGACGAATCGGCTTCACCTATCAGCACATGGCTTATTTGTTCAAGCACAAGAAAATCGAGCCGCTTATTGTCACTGCGCCGTACTCCGAAGCCGAGCAGGATAAGCCTGTCCATCTGTCTAAGCATGACGGACAGGAGATGAATTTTATTATTAAAGGCAAAATGAGATTCACAATCGGCGGCAATACCGAAATACTCGAAGAAGGTGACTGCGTCTACTTCGACAGCAACGTCCCGCACGGCATGGTCGCGGCAGACGGCAAAGACTGCGAATTTTTAGCGGTTTTGATTTAAGCTACGTTAGACAAGTGTATTGATTCATATAGTCGTTTAACTTTGAAACCACCCCGTCAGACTTCGTCTGCCACCCCTCCGCAGAGGGGAATAAACTCCTCGCGAAAAGAAGCGAAATTTCCCTCCACTTTATTTCTTGCCAATCCCTAATAAACGAAAGGATAACTAAAATGTTAAAAGACTATTACAAAAATTATATAGAAACCGATTACGACGACAAAGGCATAATCAGCAAGTTTAAAATCAACTGCCCCGATGACTTTAATTTCGCCTATGACATCATCGACAAATACGGTGAGCTTGAACCGGATGCGCGGGCTTTGGTTTACACAAACCCCAAAGGTGACGAGCGAACATTTACTTTTGCGGAGCTGTCTGAAGCTTCAACAAAAGCAGCGAACCTCTTCGCCTCAAAAGGAATAACCTGCGGCGACAAGGTAATGCTGGTGCTGAAAAGCCATTATCAGTTTTGGCTTTGTATGTTCGGGCTTGAAAAGCTCGGTGCAGTCGCTGTTCCCGCCACACATATGCTGACAGCAAAGGACTACATCTACCGCTTTGAGCAGGCAGAGATGAAGCATATAGTTATAACCGGCGACGACCCTAATGTCGCGAAGAGCGCGGAAGATGCCTGCGCAGAACTCGGCGGCGTACTTGTGAATAAGTTCGCAGTCAACGGAGCCTCGTATGACGGTTGGATTGATTTTGACGCTGAACTCGAAAAACAGCCCGGCGTGATGACACGGATTGAAACAAATTCCCACGATATGCTGCTGCTCTATTTCACATCCGGTACAACCGGCTATCCGAAGATGGTTTTCCATAATCACAGGTATTCACTGGCGCACACACAGACGGCGTTCTGGCTCAATAATCGCTATGACGGGCTACATTTAACAATCGCCGACACCGGCTGGGCTAAAGCGATGTGGGGCAAGATGTACGGACAGTTTATCATGGGCAGTGCAGTTTTCGTTTATGACTATGACCGTTTCAACCCGCTCGAAATGCTCACGGTTGTTTCAAAATACAAGGTGACTTCGTTCTGCGCGCCGCCGACCATGTATCGGTTTTTCATTCAGGAGGACGTGAAGCAGTTTGACCTTTCCGCACTTGAATACTGCTGTACGGCGGGCGAGGCGCTCAATCCCGAGGTATATGAACGTTGGCGCGAATTCACGGGGCATAAGATGATGGAGGGTTTCGGGCAGACCGAAACGGTTATAATCGTTGCGACAATGCCGGGTATGGAACCTAAACCCGGTTCAATGGGCAGACCTCTGCCGCTGTATGCTACGAATATAATTGATGAAAACGGAGTTCCGGTTAAAGCAGGTGAAGTCGGCGAAATTTGCATTAAATGTAACCGCGGCGACGACGGGCTTTTCGGCGGCTATCACAAGAACGATGAACTCACTGACAGCGTCTGGTACGACGGCTGGTATCACACCGGCGATACTGCGTGGAAGGACGAGGACGGCTACTTTTGGTATGTCGGGCGTAACGATGACATGATAAAATCATCGGGTTACCGCATAGGGCCTTTCGAGGTTGAGAGCGTACTGATGACCCACCCGCTTGTAATGGAATGTGCAATCACAGGCGCACCCGACCCCGTGCGTGGACAAGTTGTAAAAGCTACCGTAGTGCTTGTTAAGGGAGCAGAGGGCAGCCCGGAGCTTGTGAAAGAGTTGCAAAAGCACGTAATAGACTACACTGCGCCGTATAAATACCCGCGCATAATCGAGTTCGTGAGCGAGCTGCCGAAAACAATCAGCGGGAAAATCAGAAGAGTTCAAATTCGCAAGGAGGATAACAAATAATCATGAATTCAGTTTTTTATTGTTCTTTTAAACTTAAAAAAGGAGTTTCCGTGCCGGACTTTTTGCTTGCGGCGGAGAAGCTTAATAACGAGTATATCTCAAAGCAGAAAGGCTATATTTCGTGGAAGCAGCTCAATGACGGCGATATGTGGGCAGATTTTTTAACCTTTGAAACAATGGAAGATGTTAAAAAGTTTGAAGCTAACTCTGAAAGCGCGGGCGAGTTGGCCGGAGAGTTTTATTCTTTCATTAATCTCAGCACCTGTAAAGTCCATTATTTTACTGTTGAAAGAAGCTATTAGACATGACTGAATATTACCTTTGGTTATTGCAATTCATGGGCGCGGCAAACCCGCGCTCCATACAGCTTATACGGCATTTCGGCTCGGCTGAAGCTGTTTACGCAGCATTTCAAAAACTCGGCGGCGATATAAAATTTCTGAAACCTGCCGAAGCCGAAGCGTTGCCGAATGCAACTCTCGACAAATCACGGGAAATACTGCAAGAATGTGAAAAATATAATTACCGCGCAGTAACGCTTGAGGACAGCGAATATCCGCTGCCGCTTAAAAACATTTACAACCCGCCTCTTGTTTTGTTCATATCGGGTGAGCTATATGAAAATGAGCTTTGTGTCGCGGTCGTGGGTACGCGTGAGGCGTGTGAATACAGCCTCAAAGTTACGCAGCGGCTTTGTAAAAAACTTGCCGGCGAGAAAGTTACAATCGTCAGCGGCATGGCAATAGGCATAGACAAAACCGCGCACACTGCGGCATTATCCGCAAAAGGCAAAACAATCGGTGTATTGGCGTGTGGCTTTGCGGTGGATTACCCTAAGTTTTCAACGCCGTTCCGGCAGGAGATTATAGACTCGGGCGGCGCAGTCGTCACAGAGCTTTTGCCGCACAGCCGCGGCGAGCGGGGATATTTTAACTACCGCAACCGTATTATGTCAGGGCTGTCGCGGGGTGTAATTGTA
>JAITFV010000098.1 GCA_031281115.1 Oscillospiraceae bacterium
CTCGATTCGGCACAGGCGCTCAAAGATGATAACAGACTTCTGGCGGCACAGTTCGCGGATGCTCTCTTCGCGCTGCAAACCAACGTTTCGCTGACTCTCGCGGAAATAGGAAATATGCAGGAGTTCATTGAGTTTAATTTGGAAAGAACTACAAACAACATGATGTCGCTCCTTGAGCAGCAAAAAGACTTAGAAGCGTCTAAACCCGAAGAACAAATCACAATGATAAAAGTTCTCGAAGCACTGTTCAGCGCGCAATTGCAAATGGGTGCAAATTTGCTGCCGATGTCGATATTTAATTTTATTAACTAAGCGTTTCCCGCTAATCGAGAGAAGGAGGCAAAGGTTATGAATCACAATTTACTCAGCATTACACAAATACCGATTAACGTTGAAATAAGCGTAGTGCAGGGGCGTCTGCAGCCCGCTAATTCTCCGAGACCGCAGATTAGAGTTACTACAGGCGACGGCGGAATTCAAATCGAGGCGGAGAAAGCCACCATCAACATTGATACCTATTCAGCCCGCTCAAGCATGGGTTACGGTAATTATAACTTTGCCGATTTTAAGAAAAAGGAAGCAGATAAAGGCTGGAATTTCGCTTATCAAGGCACAGCGCGGATTGTAAGCGAGGGTAATGCTCTTGCACGCGGGACAACATCGGGTCAGCTCGCCATGCGCAACAACAGTGCAGGCAGAACTATACAAACTGTTATGGAGCACATCCCGAAAGCAGGCGCAGACGTAACCTTTGATAAAGGGCAGCTTAACATCCGATATGTAATAAGAGACGTAAATATAGATTGGGATAATGTACAGAAAGAACCGCTCAGATTTATCCCCGGCAGAGTTGAAGTCAACATTACGCAATACCCCGACATTATAATAGAATACACGGGAAGACCTATTTATGTGCCGCCGAGCGCTGACCCTCTTTACAACACGTAAAATATAAATAAATCTTCTTTGACGAGAAGGAGCAGAGTGAAAATGACTAAGAAATTAATTAAAATTAATACCCGAGACTTCGGTGAAATCGAAATAAACGAAGACAGTATATTTGAATTCCCCAGCGGTGTATTCGCCTTTGAGGATACAAGGCATTTTGCTTTAATCAGCCCGCTCGGAGATGACGTTTATCCGATGTGGCTGCAGTCAGCCGATGATGTAACGCCCTGCTTCGTGGTTTTTGACCCTACAATCATCGACGAGAATTATGAAGTTACTCTCAGTAAAAGCGAAAAGGCACTGTTAGAAGTAAAGAATGATACGAATTTAAAGTACTTGGTAATCGCAAAGGTGCCGGAAAATTTCAGGGAAACAACAGTGAATATGAAGTCCCCGATTGTCTTGAACTGTGATATAAACGCCGGAGCGCAGTTCATTCTGCCGAACGACTATACGTTCAGACTCCCGATTTATAAATAATAAAGATAGAAAAATTTGATATAAATTCTCGTGAATCGGGTAAATGTCGTTTCAAAGCGGGAAAGTTCGGAAAGGACCTGTGTAAAATGCTCGTAATTACAAGAAAAACCGACGAAAGCATACTTATAGCGGATAACATTGAAGTGACCATACTCGAGATTTCAAAAGACAGAGTGAAGCTCGGAGTGAGCGCGCCGCGGGATATAACTATTATAAGATACGAGCTCGTAACCGCACAAAACGAAAACCGTGAATCAGCTCAAATAATATCAAAAGATGCGCTTAATGCGCTTTTAAACAGTAATAAATCTTAAATTCAATACAGGGAAAGGAAAGTACGATTATGTCAAGTATTAAAGGGAGTTCTCTCAGAATAGGCGGGCTTAACTCGGGGCTTGATACCGAAGCTATAGTTAATGCGATGTCTGCATCCACCAAGCTCAGAATTACCACCAATCAAAGGCAGGTGCTGAGGCTTGAGGCGCAACAGACCGCTTACCGCTCAATTATTGATAAATTCAACGGCTTCAGAGATAAGTATTTCGACAGATTAAACAATAATACATTCCTCAGGAGCAGGGCGACTTTCAATCGTCATATGGCGACAATAACTCAAAACGGCGCCAAGGTCACACCCGCTGGAGTTTCTGTCCGTGCCAATGCAAACGCAACAGCCGGAACTTACAATGTTGAGGTAGTATCCCACGCGACGCAAGCGAAAATTACATCTGCTTCAATGGATTCTTTAAATCCGGATTTCGACCTTTCGCAATACGAAGACGGTCAGGCGCGCGCGATGTCGGTTACAGTAGGCGGAACGACCCGCTGGATTTCCTTCAGCGGAGATACCGATGCCGACGTAAGAACAAGTATCAACCATGCGCTCGCAAAGGCTTTCGGCAGCGCCAACAACACCGGTACTTTCGATTCAAACGGAAATTTTGTCCCCGGAAGCGGCACAGGCATAGGCCGCGTGTTCTTAAATGCTGACGGCAAATTTGAATCTACCGATAAAGCCGCTATTTCTACCGGCGCGATTGCAGAACTTAACGATACGGTTGATTTAGGCGCGCTCAGCGGCTGGGAAACCGGGAACAACAGCATAACCTTAGTCATAGACGGGCAGGCAAGAACCGTCAACTTCCAAACAGTCGCAGCGAACTATTTTAATGATTTGGGATTCGTGCAGAACAACGACGGCACATGGACGGTTGTAGGGGGTTCGCAGGAATCAATAAACGCTTTTAACGCTATCGTTACCGAGATGTACAATAAGCAACGCAGTGACGCATTCGATGCGTGGCTCGACAGCGTCAATCATAACGAAAATTTTCGCAGTGTTGTTTTGACTCAGGCACAAAGAAGAACCGCGCTTGAAGATGCGGGGTTCGATTTTACCGGCGTTACCGACATAGATGCCCATATCGACGCACTTACATCAAACGATAACACAAACATTGCGCAGAGAGATGCTGCGCGGAACGCCTTAACTAACGCGCTTGATGCAGAATCGCTGAGAATAAGAGTGTCAGCTTTACAGGGTTGGGCAGGTGATGAAGGCATTGATACAACCGGCGTAAACTGGACAAACGCTGCGTCTGTAAATTCGTTTATTAACGCAAATGAGGGTGCAAGCGCAATAGCAAATAACGCGACTTTCAACCATATTTACAATAATCAAATGACAGACCAGCAAAAAGCTTTGTTTGATGAGGAGGTTGCGCGCAGGAACGCGGCGACCCGCCAAACCGAATTCGACAGGGCGGTTAGTGAGTTATATAACAGTTTCGATACTTGGCAGAGGTCGATAATCGGCGCTTCAATCGTGCCAAACCCCGACTTTAACCCCATGCTGCCGCCGAGCGCTGCGAACCCGGCTACTATTCAAAACCCCGACTATTTATTCATGGACCAATGGCGTACCATGATGGGCTTGAACGACATAGATGTGGAAGCATTATATACTACGCATGGCGATGATTGGGCAGAAAACATCTTAAACATAACCGAATCAAATATACCCTTTTTAGCACAGCTGACTGCCGGAACCGGACCTTTCGCGGAAATGACTGCCGCAGAGCGCGAAGAATTACTTGAGACATGGGACGACCTTAAAGACGCGGCAGAGGAAAGACTTAACGGAGCCGCAACAACAGCTTACAACGGCAAAATTTACGAGCATCACCGGCTCGGCTTCCTGCAGACAGGATACAGTGAAAGAACAGCGTTCTTCAACAGCTACGCTGACGGAACCGCGATTCCCGGTAATAGTTACAACGATTTCTTCCAGCAGCAAGTAGTGGGAATACCGGGTACGGCGGATGCTTTTACCGCAGCTGACAGAGCCGCAGCTTTGGTTGCTGCCGGATTTGCCGGTGCTGCCGGTTTAACCACCGATGCGGAAATAGACGCTTTCTTAGCTTCTTCCGCTATGAATCATTCGGACTTGAGCAGGCTCCATGCCGCTCTGCTTACGCAAAGAACCAACGCTGTTAATAACGGCGCGGGTGCTTATAATGGCGCCGAAAACCTCGGGAGAGGTCTTACCACCTATGAAAGAATCGCGATTTTGCAGGCACAGGGTATTAACACATCAGGCATAACAAATGCGACAAACCATGGCGATATAACTGATTTTATTAACAGTTCCGCACTCACGGACGCGCAGAGGACAGCTGTAGAAAACGCTATGGTTGCCGCCCGGAATAATAAAATTCAAGCCGTAAATCTTAGCCCGGAGCAAACAATCGCGGCTTTGGCTGCGGCGGGAATTAATACAAGCGGTATAACCGACCCTACCGACATAGATGAAATCAACGATTTCATCTCGGAAAATGTAACTGCTCAAACGGACAGGCAGAAAGCCAACGCCGCTATAGACGAAGCGCGGAGAGAGCATTTTGATGACCTTCCGAAAACTCCGAATCCTACCATGACTCCCGAAGCCCTTGCACGTTTTTTTAACGATTCTTCAATTGAAGAAATTCTTAATAATGTTACCTTCGCCGACGGCACTAAGATTGAAGCGAATGTAACAGGCGGCAATTTAATCCTTACAGCTTACAGAGAAGACGCAGACGGAAACAGGCTTCCCGCTCCCGTACCTATGGGTTTTATTACAAATGAAGGCAGCGATAACAGCTTCGGCGGACCCACGCAGGGAACCACTGTAAGTTCGGTTTCACAAAGCACAAGGCTTGGCGAGCTTGGGCTCAAAGACGACGAAGGTAACAATATTACTAACTTTACCTTCTCGGTAAACGGCGTGAATTTCTCGTTCGACGCGAACACTACCATCAGAGATATGATGGGAAGCGTAAATAACAACACAAGCGCCAATGTGCAGATGACTTTCTCC
>JAITFV010000100.1 GCA_031281115.1 Oscillospiraceae bacterium
GCTAAAGAAGTGCGCAGCGAAGCGGAAAAAATAATTACCCTCGGCAAAAAGACAGACTTACATTCAAAGCGTCAGGTTTTTTCGTATGTAACAAAGGAAGGTGTATCGAAAAAATTATTTGATGAGATTTCACCGAAATACGCTGAACGCGAAGGCGGATACACCCGTATAATCAGAATCGGTCCAAGGCGCGGCGACGCAGCGGAAATGGCAGTCATTGAATTAGTATAAATTTTATGGGGGCGGCTTAAAAAGCGCCCCCGTTTTGTTTATTATAAGTCGAGTTAAGCTTTTTTAACCACCCGCCGCTTCGCGGCCGGGTGGTTAAAATTTGAACTGTTTAGAATTACACATAAGATTGTTGTTGCTCTATTTCCCGCGATTATTCACATTATACACCAGCGTCAGCAGGCTGTCACCCATATGCACGTTCTCGGTAATAATCCCGTCGAAGTGCAGATTTATGTCATAATGCGAGAAGTTGAGAAAAGCCTTAACCCCGTTCTCCACCAGCATTTCACAGACTTCCGCTGCGCTGTTTTTCGGTATGCAGAGTACTGCAATCTCGGGGTTTTCGCCGGCGCAGAACGCTGTTAGCTTCGTCATGTTGTCTATAGGAATCCCTGCGATTTCCGCACCCACAAGCTGCGGGTCAATGTCGAAAATGCCGACAAGCTCACAACCGTACTTCGGGAAATCAAAGTATGACGCGAACGCTTTGCCCAAGTTTCCCGCGCCAATAAGAACCGTCTTAATTTTCCGCTCAACACCTATAATTACGCCGACTTCGCGGCGCAGAATATCCACGTTGTAACCGTAGCCCTGCTGACCAAAACCGCCGAAACAGTTCAAATCCTGCCGAATCTGCGAGGCAGTCAGTTTCATTCGTGCGGATAATTCAGCGGAAGAAATTTTTGTCGTTCCCTCTTTTTGCAGCTGACCTAAGAACCGATAATACCGCGGCAGACGCCGGATTACCGAGTTTGAAATGTAATCTTTATTAGGCATTTAAAACCTCCGGTTTATTTGCAAACAATCCTATAATTTCTTCAGCCTTTCACCGATTTCAATTAGAAATTCTTCGGTGTTTACTTTTTTCTTCCCGGGTAAAGTTGAAAGCATAACCAAATCGCCGGTCATTACGCCGCTTTCAATTGTTTCAATCGTCGCCTTTTCTAAATTCTGCGCGAATTTGCACAGTTCTGCATTTCCGTCAAGTTCGCCGCGCTTGTTAAGCGCCCCTGTCCACGCGAACAGCGTCGCTACTGAATTTGTCGAGGTTTCCTCGCCTTTGAGGTGCTTGTAATAATGGCGCGTGACAGTGCCGTGAGCGGCTTCATACTCGTATGCGCCGGTGGGTGAAACAAGCACGGAGGTCATCATGCCGAGGCTCCCGAAGGCAGTCGCTACCATGTCCGACATAACATCGCCGTCGTAGTTCATACACGCCCAAATATAACCGCCGTCCGAGCGCATAACCCGCGCCACCGCGTCATCAATCAGCGTGTAAAAATATTCAAGTCCCGCGGCTTTGAATTTCGCGTCATACTCCGCTTCGTAAATCTCCTCAAAAATATCCTTGAAAGTATGGTGATATTTCTTGGAAATCGTGTCTTTAGTTGCAAACCATAAATCCATTTTTAAATCAAGTGCGTAATTAAAGCAGCAGCGCGCAAAGCTCTCAATGCTTTTTCTTGTATTGTGTACCCCTTGAATTATGCCGCCTTTATCATCATCGCCTGCAAAATCATGCACTAAAAAGCGTCGTTCTGCGCCATCTGTTCCCGTGACGACAAGTTCGGCTTTTTCACCTGCGGCAACTTTATCCTCAACGTTTTTGTACATGTCGCCGTATGCGTGACGTGCGATAATTATAGGCTTTTTCCATGCGGAAACAAGCGGCTCAATGCCCTTAACGATAATCGGCGCACGAAAAACCGTGCCGTCTAAAATCGCTCTGATAGTGCCGTTCGGCGACTTCCACATTTCTTTAAGTTTATACTCTTCGACGCGCTGTGCGTTCGGGGTTATAGTCGCGCACTTTACAGCCACGCCGTATTTTTTTGTGGCTTCCGCGCTGTCTATGGTGATTTGGTCGTCTGTTTCGTCGCGCTTTTCAAGCCCCAAGTCATAATACTCGGTGTTGAGTTCAATGTAAGGCAGAAGCAGAATTTCCTTGATTTTCTGCCAAATCACGCGGGTCATTTCATCGCCGTCCATCTCGACTAAGGGTGTTGTCATTTTAATCTTGCTCATTTTCGACTTCTTCCTCCGCTTCTTTTTCTTCTTTTTCTACTCCGATGTCAATCATCAGTTTTGATTTAGTAAAATACAAAGTTGCAACCAAACCTAATAAAAACCCGATTTTAAGCAGAATTAAGCTCGTTATGAATTTCTTCATGCTGTTCCCCCTCCATTTCTTTAATTAATTTGCCATCGCATTGATTGTAATTATTGGTAGTAATTTTTACGCCGTTTTTAATAGGAGAAATATAAATCCCCGCAATAACTCCTACCGCAAAACCTAAGAAAAATATTAAACCCTTCATATTTTCATCAAGTCCTTTCTTCATCTATAGTTAGTTAAATTTAGATTGGAATGAATCCAATCTAAATTTTCGCTCGCTACGCGGCGAGTTGCGGTTTCACCGCAACCATAGTCGTTTTAAACGACTAT
>JAITFV010000189.1 GCA_031281115.1 Oscillospiraceae bacterium
TTTGAGGCACAAACCAACGGGTTTGAAAGAAATCTATAGATTTCTTTCAAACCCGTTGGTTTGTGCCTCAAAAACGAACTCGGCACAAATCCTCCTCAAGAGGAAGGAATGGTCATAAGTATGGAAAATACCCGCACAATGACTTTAAAGGAACGGTGGGAATGGTTCCGCTATGATATAAAAATGAGCAGAACCTATTATCTGTTTCTGTTTCCTTATGCTTTGGTGTTTATAACATTCTTAGTTTTGCCGGTAATTATTTCCATCTGGTACAGTTTTACTTACTATAATATATTCGAACCGGCGAGGTTCGTAGGCTTGCAGAATTACACCAACCTGCTTCTCGGCGATGATATATTCCTCCGGGCTGTTACGAACACTCTGCTCATGGCGGTTATAACAGGTCCGGTCGGGTATTTAATGGCGTTTATATTCGCGTGGTTCATTCACGGGCTGCCGAGGTTTTTGCGGGCTTTTGCGGTTCTTATTTTCTACGCACCGACGATTTCGGGAAACGTTTTCATGATTTGGGCGCTTATATTCAGCGGCGACCAGTACGGTTATATTAACGCGATGGGTCGTAACATGGGGCTCATCAGCGGGCAGCCTATTTACTTCCTCACTAATCCGGATTACATGATGACTGTAATATTAATAGTAATATTGTGGATGAGCCTTGGTAACGGCTTCCTGTCGTTCGTTGCGGGGCTGCACACCGTTGACCGCTCACAATATGAAGCCGGTTACATCGACGGCATACGCAACCGCTGGCAGGAATTGTGGTTCATCACGCTCCCAAACATGAAAGGTATGCTTTTGTTCGGCGCGGTTATGGCGATTACGCAATCGTTCAGCGTAGCGGATGTAACAAGAGAGCTTTGCGGCTTCCCCAGTACGGACTACGCCGTACATACAATCGTCAACCACCTTGTAGACTACGGCTCGCTGCGATTTGATATGGGATACGCCTCCGCAATCGCAACAATATTATTCCTGATGATGATAATATGCAATAAGTACATTCAGAAATTTATTAACCGTATCGGTCACTGACAAGCGATTATAGTATTGATGAAGAAAGGACTTAATGAAAACATGAAAACCGGTTTAAGACAAACCCGCTCTTTAGGCGGAAATATAGCTGTGTATTTTGTGTTGATTTTATTCGGTGCGTTTTTCGCTTTTCCTCTTGTTTTCGCGATTAACAACGCTTTTAAACCCTTGAATGAAATCTTCCTGTTCCCGCCGAGGCTTTTTGTGCAGCAGCCGACAATGGATAATTTTTATGACCTCTTCACGATTATGAGCAGGTCAAGGATTACGTTTTCCCGTTACATATTCAATACTGTTTTCATCACCGCCGCGGGTACTTTTCTGCACATTATTGCAGCTTCGATGGGCGCGTATGTGGTTTCAAAATATAAATTCCCCGGAAGCAGGCTATTCTTCAAAACCGTAATTATCACGCTGCTTTTCTCGCCCCATGTTACGGCAATCCCGAACTTTTTAATTATGAACGAGCTGCGCTGGGTTGACACCTATCTCGCTGTGATAGTCCCCGCAATCGCGATGCCGATTGGCTTTTTCCTGCTTAAACAGTTTATGGATACCGTTCCTATGACGCTGATTGAAGCTGCGAAAATAGACGGCGCAAAGGAGCTTTCGATTTTCTGGCGGATTGTCATGCCGACGATTAAGCCCGCATGGCTGACCGTTATGGTGTTCTCGGTTCAAAATTTATGGAACGCCCGCGCCACGAACTTTATCTTCTCGGAAGAGCTCAAAACCCTGCCTTACGCGCTCGGGCAGATTATCGGCGGCGGCGTTCAGAGAGCGGGCGTAGGTGCTGCAGTAACTATGTTTATAATGATTGTGCCGCTTGTTGTATTCATCAGCGCGCAGAGCAATATTATCGAAACTATGGCGAACTCCGGTATTAAAGAATAATGTAGGGGCGATTTGCAATCGTCCGGGGAGTGAATTTTATGAAACTCAAACCATTTATAGTCCTATTGCTTATATTTGCGTTTTTAACCGCGCTTCCTGCCGCGGCAATCGGGACGGATACAGGCGTTGGTCCCACCAACTATACATATAATTACAGCTTTTGGGGCGAGGAAATCGCAATGCCCGATGCTTACTATGTTGCTGCGACCATTACGGGGCATGATTTCGGAATCGAAAACTTTTCAAACCCGCAGGGGCTCTTCATCAGAGATAACCGCATTTATATCTGCGATACCGACAATAACCGCATTGTGCTGCTCGAATACGAAGAAAACACCGATTCTTATAATTTAATCAGAGTTGTCGAGTATACCATGATTAATGGACAACAGAGCTTTTTTAGCAGACCGCACGACCTCTTTGAAAACCGCAACGGCGAAATTTATATTGCGGATACGGAAAATAACCGCGTTTTACGCCTTGATAATGATTTCAACTACATTAATTCTATATTAAAACCCTACGACAGAAGTTATGACCCGAACATGGATTTCCTTCCTACAAAGTTGGTTGTAGATTTCTCAGACCGCATTTTTATTCAAGCCCGCCATATAAACATGGGGCTCATGGAATATAACATCGACGGTACTTTTTATGGTTTTATGGGAGCTTCACCTGTTCAAGTCAGCATTATCGACTATTTTTGGAAAATGATAGCTACTGATGAACAGCGCAGACAAATGGAGCTTTTCGTGCCGACAGAGTATAATAACGTCGCGCTCGACCACGAAGGCTTCGTTTATGCAACACTCAGCACCTTCTCGGGCAACCCTTTTGATGCTGACCCCGTTCGCCGGCTTAACGCTGTCGGCACTGATATTTTAGTGCGAAACGGTATGTTCGGGTACTCAAGCCCGGCAGGCGACTGGTATTGGAGCAACCTTGGCGGAGTTGACGGACCTTCAAGATTTGTTGATGTTGTTGTATTTGAAAATGACGGCTATATCTGCTTAGACCGTAACAGAGGCAGGCTTTTCGCCTACGATTTTCAAGGAAACCTGCTCTATGTCTTCGGTGGACGCGGAAACATTGCGGGGCGTTTCTTAGACCCTGTCGCAATCGATAGGATGGGGACTTCTCTTTTCGTGCTTGACGCGCGCACCGCAGCAATCACCCGCTTTAACCACACCGAATACGGCTATTTTATCGACCGTGCGATGAATTATTATTACAGTGGACGTTATGATGAGAGCGCCGAAATGTGGGACGAGGTACTGAAACTCAACGGTAGCTATGACCTTGCATTCATAGGCAAAGGGCGCGCTGCGCTCAGAAACGAGCAGTTCTTAGATGCTATGAGGTTTTATGAAGCGAAATATGACCAGGAGAGTTACGGCAAGGCGTTCCAGCTTTACCGCAAAGAATGGATAGAAGCAAATATCTCGACAATTATAGCGATTTTAGTTTCACTGTGGATTGTCACCAAGGGGCTGAAAATTTTCTTTAAGTTCCGTAAAAAGAGAAAAGGGGGTGCATCATAACATGACTATTGCCTCTCTCAAACAAAAAGATACTTATATTAAGCTCGGCGAGGAATTAAAATATTCACTCTACTGTATTTTCCACCCCGCCGACGGCTTCTGGTGCATTTCCCGCGAGAAGAAAGCGAGCGTCGCTTCGGCAAATGTACTGCTCGCTCTCTATGCAATAATTGAGGTTCTGCGCCTTACACTTACAAATTTTCAGTTTGTATTCGTAAATATGGAATACTTCAACGCACTGTTTGCGATTGGCTCAATTATACTGCCGATTGTGCTTTGGAGTGTTGCGAACTGGGCTTTCACTACGCTCATGAACGGAAAGGGCAGGCTTTCTGATGTTTATATTGCGACAATTTACGCATTCACCCCTGTAATCATCTGCAACGCCGCCGGAATCATAATTAGTCAGTTTATAACCTATGAGGAAGGTGTGCTTTACCGTACCATGCTTACAGTTGCGATGATTTGGTCGGTTATGCTCGTGCTTGTGGCAATGATGCAGATTCACGATTACACGCTGCTTAAAGCTGTCGCTTCCAGTATCCTCGCGATTCTCGGAATCGGATTTATGCTTTTCATATTCATGCTTTTCTTCAGTTTAATCAGCGACTCGGTAATGTATTTTATCAGCCTTTACAACGAGATTGTCTTTAGACTGTATTAGTTGCAGGAAATGGATTTATCCGTTTTGCGAACGGTGCAAATGATTTATTTCGGAACACATAAATGCGTTCCCTACAGGAGTAATATCTAAGTTTGAAATAAAATACGAATGAAACGGGAAAACGTTGTTTTCATTCTTCGTTGGTGAAGAAAGGACTTAATGAAAATATGAAACGAATTCTGTCTGCGGTTATCGCGTTAGTGTTTATCACGCTGACACTTGCCGCCTGCGCGCCCTCGAGGAGCGGTTTTGAACACATAGAAATCAGAGCGTTCCCATTGGACTACGACGGGCCGGAGTTCTATGTAATTGAAAATGATTTTTTAAAGCTGTCGTTTGACCCGCTGACGACCCGCTTTGTCATTGATGATAAAATTACCGGTGCGGAATGGGCTTCGGGTCCCGCCGATGCTTTGAGTGCCGCAGTAGGGCTTACGCAGAACGTAATGCAGTCACTGCTTGTAATAAATTATTCTACCATTGAAGGCAACACAACTCTGCTTGACAGCCATGAATTTTCAGTCATGAAGGAGTTTTACGAATACGAGATTCTCGACAATGGTTTCGCCGTTCATTTTACAATCGGTAATATTGAGCGCGTATATCATGTCCCGAAAGCTGTACCCGAATGGCGCATGGAGGAAATCACAACCGATATGCCGGTTTCGGAAGTAAACAGACTGCGCAATATTTTCTACAGAGTTTACGATATTAACAGGCTCGCCCCGACTGACGACAGGGCAGAACTCTTGGGGTTGTATCAGAACGAGGATTGCACACCTGAACGCCCGCTCAATATTGAAAACACCAATATTTGGGTCATGAGCCCAACGCTCCAGCCGTTCTTAAAGGCACAAGCTGAGGAATTGTTCGTTGAATACGGCTACACTCCATTTGATTATTATAACGACCTCTTGTTTTACGAGAGAGATTTTGAAGCGATTGAGCCTGTTTTCAATATTTCGATTTACGTTGAGCTTGATGAATACGGCTTCAACGTTACGATTCCTTACGATAATATTCAGTACAGACCCGAGTATCCGCCGATTGACCTGCGCGTTCTGCCCTTCTTCGGAGCAGGCGGATTAGAGGATGAAGGCTATATGTTCGTTCCGGACGGGAGCGGTGCGCTCATTAATTTCAACAATGGCAGACACAATCAAAACCCATACAGCAACAGAGTTTTCGGATGGGACGAAGCGATTTACCGTGAAGCTATTGTCCTTGACCCGCGCGCACATTTCCCTGTTTTCGGGATTGAGAAAAACAATCATGCATTCGTCTGCATAGTTGAAGAGGGGGCGGCTTACGCGACTGTCAGAGCCGGTGTTTCCGGGCAGGCTGACAGCGGAACATACAACAATGTTTACGCCGAGTATTCGCTCATCAGCAGAGAAAAGCTTGAAATCTCCGGCAAATCGGCGACCGATGTTTGGGTGTTCCAGCGATTTTTGCCGGAGGGCGAAAGCATAGTGCAAAGATATATGTTCACAGACAGTAGCGGCAGAAGCGGATACATGGGTATGGCTGAAAGATACCGCGAATATTTAATAAACAGGTATCCGCATCTTGAAAAACCTACGGAGTCAGTTGTTCCCGTAGCTGTTGAAATCCTCGGCGCAGTTAATAAAAACCAGCATATTCTCGGCGTTCCCGTTGACCAGCCGTTCGCAATGACTACTTATAAACAAGCTGCAGACATGGTGCGCGACATGACTGACAGGGGCTTCGGCGAGGTTAATTACAGGCTTGTAGGCTGGTTTAACCGCAGCATACTTCATGAGATTCCGACGAGTGTGAACCTTATTTCCCGCCTCGGAAGCACACGTGATTTCAAGAACTTAATAAGCACAGTCAACGAGAATGATTCTGAAATTTTCCTTGAAGCAGACTTCCTGTTTCTGCGTAATAATAAACCTTTTAACAGCTTCAATCTTAACCGCGACGGTTCGCGTTACATAAACCGTAAAAGAATCGAAACCTACCCGTACAGCTTCGTTTGGTACGGTGAGATGGATTGGTGGGGAACGAAAGCGAACATGGCGCGCCCGGAATATATGATGGGTTTAATTGACGGCTTCATGGCGAGGATTGCGGATTTCGGCGCGGATAATGTTGCTTTTCGCACAATCGGTAATAATCTTGCAGGCGATTATCACGAACGCCGCTTAGTCAGCCGTGAGGGTGCGATGAATATGCAAGTTGAAAAATTGCGCGAACTCCGCGAAAACGGGCATAATATCATGATTCAAAGCGGGTATTCCTACGCCGCGCCTTTCGTGGACTTCATTACCGACATTCCGCTTTCATCACAGGGTTTCGGGATTTTAGACGAGGAAATACCTTTTTATCAAATCGTTTTGCACGGTTTGGTTTCCTATGCGGGGCGACCGGTTAACTTAGCCGAACATAACGAAATGAATATCCTAAGAAGTCTTGAATCAGGCGCGGGATTGTATTTTGTGTTCATGCACGAAAGCCCGACAGTGCTTCAAACCTCGCGCTTTCACACTTTCTACGCTAACCAGTATTCGACCTGGATTAACACCGCAGAGACCCTCTACAAAGAGTTCAGCGAGCAGGTAGGCGATATTTATAATCAATTTATCGTTGACTATGTGATTCTTGCGGATAACGTGAGCCTCACAGAATACGAAAACGGAGTACAGGTAATTGTAAACAAGTCGAATGCGCCTTTCCGATATGACGGACATATTATCGAAGCGAAAGACTATTTAGTCATAAGGGGGGGAAGTTAAGATGTCTGAAACAAACGCAGGGAGTGCTGCCCGCAGCATTCAGCATAAGAAACCAAAAAAAGAACCCGGTTTCTTAGCAAAAAAATACAACGATTTAACTTTCGCGACTAAAAACGCA
>JAITFV010000190.1 GCA_031281115.1 Oscillospiraceae bacterium
ATGCTGACGGCATAACTCGTCCGAATAATCCCGCATGGCTTTTAAGTCATGGTATGAATTTTGGATTTTCAAGCCTGTTTCAAAATTTACGCTGTTCACAATGAAGTGCGTATGACAATGCTCCTTATCTTTATGGGTACTGATTAAAACCTCAAAATCGGGAAACATTTTCTCGGCGAACCTCACACCGATTGTATGGATAGTTTCCGCACTCACTTCATCATTAGCCGGGAACGATTGAACAAAATGCTTGTATTGTCTGCCGTCTGTCTTGACCCATAATTCTTTTGTTTCGTTCATCTGCTCAAGTGCAATTTCGGGAATACAATATAATCCGCTCGTTAATCGGGTTTCGGTTTTGTCGGTTCGTAAAACATAATTGATTGAGATTTCCAAACTTGCACCGGAGTTTATAGGTTTTACAATTGCCACAACATCACCTACTTCCCGCGAATAAAATTATTGAATGTGTTTTGGTATTTCATTACATCATTAATAAAATCTTCGATATATTTCTTTTCCTTTGGATAAGCATGGAGATATTTCAACGCTTGGTTCATATTCGCCGAATCCCTACGGAATAGTGAACGATATTCCCGAAACAATTTCACAAGTTCAGGGTCAGCGACAACGCCGCCGCTACGAATACTACGGCGAATAAAAGTAGCTCTGCTTATTCCATAAATTGAACATTGTTCGTTGATTATTTCCTCATCTTCTGCGGTCAACCGCATTTCAAAACGTGTCATAATAATATATCCTTTCGTTGTTTTTTATTTTAATTGTTATTAAAATAAATTTCTGAAGTGATAACTTCGGAGCATAATTTTTTGTCGAAACGAAAAAACTATGCAGGGGTAAGGTCAAGGAAAGGGGGAGTGTTCCCCCTGCCTTGCAAGCCG
The DNA here is from genome assembly GCA_031281115.1 of Oscillospiraceae bacterium. GTDB lineage: Bacteria > Bacillota > Clostridia > Oscillospirales > Ruminococcaceae > Ruminiclostridium_E. Next base: position 903 of record JAITFV010000190.1, read on the forward strand.
TTTGTCCGTACTTGTACGTACAAACAGGGGGCTTGCATATCAGTTTCCGATGCAGGGAAACTGTCGAGAACGGCGAAAAACAGCAAATGCAAAAAGCGACCCATTTATAAAAATGAATCGCTTTATAACATTTCTCTTTATGCTGTTTCAAGTTCTTCTGCTTGCTTAGGCAGTGCAAATTTCCCGATGAAATTGAGGTGAATATCAACCCTCTGCTTCCTCACCCTGCCGTTTTCTTTCTCGGCTTCAAACACGATTACTTTCTCAATATACTCGTTCAGCATTTCGGAGGTAAGTTCCGAGAAGTCGGTGTATTTCTTTACGAGTTTTATGAATTTCTCAGCTTTTTCACCGTCAGCTTGATATTGTTCCAACCCTGCCTGTAATTCGGTGATGCTTTGCTCTAATTCTGCTTGCTCTCGCTCGTAATCTGCGGAAAGAATTTCAAAGCGTTTATCTGTAATTTTACCTGTAACTTTTTCCTCGAATAAGTGTTTAATGATTGTGTCTAACTCGGTATAACGCTTTTGGTCTTTTTCAAGCTGCTTTCTTCGGGTTTTGGTGTTCTGCTCATGCCTTAACTCGTTTTCATCACATACGATTTTAATAAATTCGGTTTGATTCTCGCTGACAAAGTTGCTGACGGTTTTAATGGCTTCTAAGATAAGCTGCCGTGCTATTGATGTGCGGATATAGTGCATGGTACATTTCGGCGGGTACTTAGAATACTGACAACAAGCGTAACTGTCTTGTGAATCATATTTGTCTGCATGAGTGCCGCGGTGATTATATAACCGGCTGCCGCAATCTCCGCAGTATAACAGTCCTGTAAGCGGATTCGGCTCTCTGTTCTTTCCGCGCCTTTTAACCGTTCTACATTTCTGCGCTGTGTTCCATGTTTCAGGGTCAACAATGGCTTCCTGCGTGTTCTCGAATATTAACCAATCTTCTTTCGGGCGGTTTGATTTCTTACGTGATTTAAAACTTTCTTTGTGAGTTTTGAAATTCACCGTATGCCCCATGTATTCGGGTTTATCGAGAATGTTTTGAATTGAGCGACCTCCCCATGTGTACGGTTCATCTGCTGTTCTCGGTTTGTATTTACCGCCGTCACGGATTGCAACATATACTTGCGGGCGTGTTACCTTTTCATCTGTGAGTATTCGGGCGATTTGGTATGCGCCTTTGCCCTCAATAGTCATATTAAATATTCGGCGAACAACTGCGGCGGCTTCGGGGTCAATCAGCCAATGGTTTTTATCGTTGGGGTCTTTAATATATCCGTAGATTGCAATGTTCGTCATGTGCTTGCCGTCCCGACCTTTTGCCTGTAAAACAAATTTGATTTTCTTGCTTGTGTCACGAGCATACCATTCTGCGATAATCTCACGAAATGGTGTAAAATCGTCCTCACCTTTGTCACTGTCGTAATTATCATTTATTGAAATAAATCTGACACCTTTCTCACGGAACAGTTCACGATATAATCCTACTCGTAAATAGTCACGCCCTAAACGGCTACCGTCCTTAACGATAATTGTTGCTACGTTACCCGCTTCGACTTCCGCAATCATCTCCATAAAAGCAGGGCGGTCAAAACGAACGCCGCTTATGCCGTCATCACTAAAATGACGAACATTAGCAAACCCATTTT
>JAITFV010000083.1 GCA_031281115.1 Oscillospiraceae bacterium
GTTCGTCCCTACACGAATCTGCAAAGCGGCGGAGTGGTTTAAAACTGCATATTTTCCTCCGCCGCACGTAAAATATCGCTCGCCTTTACACCAAGCGCATCTGAAAGTTTATATAAAATTGTCACAGAAGGACTATGCACTCCTGTTTCAATTCTGCTTAAATGACTTCTGCTTATATCTGCAAGACCGCTCACCACCTCTTGTGATAAGCCTTTTCGTTCTCTATATTGTTTGATAATCTTTCCTATCGTTTTAGCGTCCATAAAAGCCACCCCTTGACTTTCATTATAACTGTATAGTATAATTGTGATTGTGCGGAATTGCACACAGTCATAATTATGAGGGGGATAACAAATGATTAGAAAAATAGAAGAAGCGGGGAAATTTTTCATTCCCGAGGATTATATGCGTGAGCTTATGTGGTATGAGGGCGACAATATAGAAGTATTTATGGATTTTAGAAACAGCGAGCTTGTTTTAAAAAAATTAACCCCAAGCTGTATTTTTTGTGATTCCGCGGGGAGGCTTGTGCGGATTGGCAGAGTCTGCGCCTGCCGCCGTTGCATTGAACGTCTGCATATCGCTGCCGACGGGGATTTTCTCTATCCTATCTGACTAATTTCACCGCTATCACGCTAATATCGTCCTCCCTTTCCTTGTCCGATGAATACTTCGCCGCCGTCGCAATTGTTTCAGCGAAATGGTTCATGTCGTCCTTACCCCACTCGCTTTTGTCGAGTTCGTGCTCAAGCCACCTTTCCGATAATTCTGCGCCATCACTCGCCATGATGATAATGTCGCTGTTGCCGATTGTAAACGTCTGCCGCTCATAAACCGGGCGGTGATTGATTCCCACGGGCAATCCTTTGCCGTTCGCCTTGACGACACGGCGGTTGCAGCTTATGTAAGTAGGCGCACTTCCCGCCTTGAAAAGCTCAACGTTGCCGCTGTAGAGGTCGATTCTGCAAACGTCAAGCGTCGCGAAACTCTCGTCTGCAGACTTTACAAGCAGGGAATTGTTTATAATCTCAATTGCGGCGTTTATGTCAACGCCGGCGCGGAGCAGTTTAATCAACATTCCGCAGGCGAACGCCGAGTCTATTCTGGCTCTGCCGCCGCTTCCCATGCCGTCCGAAAGAATTATGTAAGCGAAACCTTTCTTATCGATGAAGCTGTCGAAGTAGTCGCCGCAGTTTTTCTCTTTGCCGCGGCTGACCTGATATACGCCGTATTCAATTGAAAACGCCGCCCGCTCAAACATAGTCAGCAGGAACTCGCCGCTGCTGTGAATAATTTCAGGCAGGTCAAATTCGCGGCGTAAAGCTACGGAAAGACGGTCGCAGAGCTTCTCGGCACTGCAATTAAGCCTGCCTCTGCCGTAGGCTTCAACAGTCATGCGGCTGTCAGCGTCGGCAAGCCCGCCGCCGGTAGTGGAAACAGCCGCCTTGGGTTCGGAAATGCCTTGCTCGAAAAGGATGCTTTCAACAGCGTAAGCAAGCGTGCGGTCGAAATCTAAAGTCGAGCCGAATTCTCCCGACATCGTGAGCATCATCGTCTGCGTTGCGGAAATCTGTGACAGCAGAATTGTTCTCATCTGCGCTATTTTGCGGTTTGCGGTGTTAATCGCGGTATACTCGCGGTACTGCGCGTTCAGCGCGGCGGCAAGCTGTTCCCGTTTTCCGCAGCGATACGCTAAAGGCCCGTATAAATGCTCGGATTTTATGGTTTTGCCTTTTTTGAGTAAGCTCGTTATATCGCTCATAACCCGCACGGTGTCGTTATATTCGCTGCCCCAGCAGGTCATGTTGTGGCGGCAGCGGCGGCAAACCTCGCCGCAAGCGGTGTTATAAACCCACGAGATTTCCTTGCTTCCGGCGCGGTCTAAAATCTCGGCGGTTTTTTCGATTGCCTGCTTAACATCGCCCATCGCCTCGCCTGTGAGTTTAAGTCGCTGTGCGAAGATTTCGCAGACTTCCGCGCCGCCGCGGGGTATTACTTCGCGGCGGAATCTGCGCGTGATTATATCTCCGGGGACGAATAAAAACAAAATCCCGCCGGCAATGATTGAATTTATTTCCGCGAAGCTGTAGTTGTCGATTCCGGTGAATGCGGCGAAAATCCCCACCGATAAAACATAACCCGCCATGTGGGTATATTTCCCAAGCCTTGTGAAAAGCGCGGCGGTCATTGCGGCAATGCAGACAGCAAGCGCCGCGCCCGCATAACCGGGATTCGCCGTAATAATTCCGAACGCACCCGCCGCGCCGCAAACCGCGCCGCCCGCGTATCTCATTTTATACGCAAAACTAACGGCGCACAGCGAAGCCGCGAAAACACCGAGATTGAGCATACTTACCTCGAAGTTCGCGAGGGCGGCGATGAGCAGCGCATATGTAAAGCCAAGCGCGGCGAAACCCGCAGGGCGCAGAGCCGAGAGGATTTTCCCGGATTGTAAGTACCGGACAGACCTTGTGACCGCGAGCGTCCCGAAGCCCGTCACTAAACCGAACGCGGGCGCACGTACCGCCGAATCTGCGCCTTCCATCAGAATCAGCGTAGTTATAAATACGCCCGCTCCAGCCATGACTGCGGTTGCAATATCTGTCAGGCGGGTTTGCTTTCTCCCCGTGAAAAGCCGGAATACAGCGAGCGTTGTTGAAATTATTATCAGGTGCAGATTCTCCGCGAAGCCGTTGAAGCCACCGCTGATTAAGAAGCCTGTCAAAGTTCCTGCAAGCGCGTAAATACTGTCGAAGCCGGAGAGAGCGCCTATGAGAACCACAGGGAACGGCGAGGAGTATCTGAAGAGCGAAGTTAATCCGAGCAGCAGCCCGAGGAACGCGATAAAAGGACATCGCACAAGGTTTGATTCCGAGCAGGCCTCGAGCCTGTCCCGAATATCAAAATTCAAAGTGGTTTCCGCTTTCATTTTTACTTTCCTTTCATTTTTACGTTTTTATTTTCATTATACGATATAGATAATGCATAATTTGCCGAAAGCGAAAGGAGATAAAAGAATGATTTTGTATAAATAAAAAATTAATTCGTCATGTTTCCACTATTATACCACCATTTTTGAATTTGTGCAATATCTTCACTATAATAATCCCATAACAGCATCATTATGGTGGGGGAAATAAAAGAGTTTGAAACAAAATATAGTCCTTTAACTTAAAAAGCGTTTCGCTTTTTAAGTTAAAGGGGCTTGCGCTGTTGCGACAGCGCCCGCTGCGCTCACGCAGCGGAAACCCGTTTAAATTGAAACTGTGGAA
>JAITFV010000271.1 GCA_031281115.1 Oscillospiraceae bacterium
CCCCGGCGCTGATTTGCAAGATAATTCACCACTGCCGCATGCATAATTGATGCGTTCGGCTCTATACCGAAAACTTCTTTATTAAGCTCAAGGGTGGAAACCTCGTTGCCGTTCATATCATAAACAGATACCTGTGCCATATTTTCATCAAGTCCTTTCTTCAGCAATACGCTTTGAAACAACATTTTCCCCGGGCTACGGGTACTTGTCTCAAACTTGCTTTTTCCTCCCTTTACGCCTTAACCGCATCGGTGATGTACACTACTCCGCCCTTAGGGCCGGGGATTGCACCTCTGATTGCGATTAAGTTGTTCTCCGCGTCAACTTTAACTACCGTAAGATTCTGCACGGTTACGCGCTCTGCGCCCATGTGACCGGGTAGTTTTTTCCCCTTGAAGATTCTCGACGGGCTTGAGTTTGCGCCCATTGAACCTGCATGCCTGTGTGTGGGACCGCCGCCGTGCGATTCTCTGCCGCGCGAATTGCCGTGACGTTTAATGCTTCCCTGGAAGCCTTTACCTTTGCTGATTCCGCAAACATCGATTACATCGCCTTCCGCGAAAACATCAGCTTTTAATATATCGCCTACGTTATGCTCTGCGTTTTCAAGTTTAAATTCTCTTAAACATCTTTTGAAAGGCAGGTCGTTTTTCTTAAAATGCCCTTGTCTCGGCTTGTTCACGCCTTTGGGTGAAATATCACCGTATCCGAGCTGTAGAGCTGTGTAGCCGTCATTCTCGTCGGTTTTCGCCTGCACCACGACGCACGGCCCGGCTTCTACTACTGTTACGGGGATTACCTTCCCCGCTTCGGAGAAAATCTGCGTCATTCCGATTTTCTTCCCGATTAAACCCTTTTTCATTAAAAGGTTCCTCCTTATGGTTATTGGTTCCCGATGTGCCGAAGCCGCAATATTCGCCGCTTATGCCGAACTCATCATTAAGATGGGGTTTGATATAAGCGCTTTCCGGGAACATGACCGGATAAACAACTGAACTGTACATTATCAACTGCATACTGTCAACTGTTCGTTAGAATTCCATTGAGATTTCCACGCCGGCCGGAAGCTCTAAATTTTGAAGCGCTTCCACTGTCTTGTTGGTAGGACGAATCACGTCAATCAAGCGCTTATGGGTTCTCATCTCGAACTGTTCTCTGGCGTCTTTATATTTATGAACTGCGCGCAGAACAGTGATTTTTTCCTTATCTGTCGGGAGCGGAATGGGACCCGCAACGCGGCTTCCGGTGCGTTTTGCCGTTTCTACTATTTTAGAGGAGGCAGAGTCTACCAAGCCGTGTTCATAACCCTTGACCTTGATTCTTACTTTTTCCTTAACTGCCAAGTTTTTTCTCCTTTCACAAGAAATAGACCGTTGTGACTTGCATTAGGAACGCAGTTCCTGCGTGACACGCTGCCGTGTGTTTCATTCGGGAAAACAGCAGCGCAAAAATAATTGTATCACAAACAGCAACGTAATGCAATAGTCTTTTAGAAATTTATGCATAGAATATTTTGAGTTGTTTTTTATATTATTTGTGCAATTTGTATAATTTATTCGCAGACATAAAAAATCGCCGACTAAAATCTACGCCGGCGATTATCCGCGCTTTAATTTTATTCTTTCTATTCTGCGAACCCGCCTTCTACAAGCTTCACCAAGCCTTCAACAGCCAGCTGCTCGTCTGCTCCGTCAGCAAGCACTCTAATCGTAGTGTCTCCGACAATACCGAGCGATAAAACGCCCAGCAGGCTCTTAGCGTTTACTCTGCGCCCTTCTTTCTCCACCCAAATCGAGGATTTATACTCATTGGCTTTCTGAATAAAAAAGGTAGCCGGTCTCGCGTGCAGACCTACCTGATTCTTTACAACAACTTCTTTTACGAGCATATCTATATACCTCCGCTTGAAATCATAACCATTTATACAGTATATATTGAATCCTGAATTAAGTCAACAGGGTTTCTTTATTTTCTCGACAAACCGTAAAATATTCTCTTATTTCGTTCAATAACCATAAATATTATACGAGCTATTTGTCAATTCTATACAATAAATTACTCTCACAATTGTATAATTATTCTACAAGACGGATAAAACCTTATTAACACTGTCTTTATTTGTATAATCTATGCCGTTTTGCTTGTCGCGCCGCTTTTCAAAAAACGTTTCCGCGACCTGCCCGAACATTGCGTAGCTCAGCACATCTTCGTCCTGCTGCGCCCATTTCGCCGCTTCCGATTTGAGTTTATCTAATTCCGGCGCGATTAAATCCGCCGGGCGGCAATCTATGGGCGTTTCATCGCCGATGATTTTCTTACGGAACCCGGGGCAGATTTGCTCGGGAGTTTTCCCGTATTCACCTTTAACCAAGCCTTTAAACTCTTTTGTAATAGTTTTATACCGTTCGCCGCTTATTACATTAAAAACTGCCTGCGTCCCTACAATCTGCGAGGTCGGCGTTACGAGCGGCGGATAACCTGCTTCTTCCCGCACACGCGGGATTTCTTTTAAAACTTCATCGAATTTATCCGCTTTTCCCGCCTGTTTCAATTGGGAAACTAAGTTAGACAGCATACCGCCCGGCACCTGATACAGTAAAGCGCCGGCGTCAATGCCCGTAACTTTCGGGTCGAGCAAGCCGTTTTTAATGTATTTTTCCCGCAATATCTCAAAATAATCGCGGATTTCCGCGAGTGCCGCAAGGTCTAAGCCGGTATCATATTCTGTACCCTGAAGCGCGGCTGCGAGCGTTTCGGTCGCCATATGGCTTGTACCCATCGCAAGCGGCGACATCGCTGTATCAACCGCGTCTGCACCCGCCTCGATTGCTTTCAAATAAGACATCGAAGCCATACCGGAGGTGTAGTGCGAGTGAATCTGAACAGGGATTTTCACCGTCTTTTTAAGGGCTTTTACGAGTTCATAGGTTGTATATGGCTTGAGCAATCCCGCCATGTCTTTAATGCAAATGCTGTCTGCGCCTTCATTTTCAAGGGACTTTGCGAATTCCACGAACTTCTCCGCACTGTGAACAGGGCTGAGCGTATATGAAATACACGCTTGAAAGTGCGCGCCCTCTCTTTTTGCAGCTTTTATTGAAGTCGTCATGTTGCGGATATCATTGAGCGCATCGAAGATTCTGATAATATTTATGCCGTTGCTTACACACTTTTGCACAAAATACTCAAGCACATCGTCAGCATAATGCCGATAGCCGAGCATATTCTGTCCACGGAAAAGCATCTGGAGCGGGGTTTTCGGCATTTCGCGTTTTAAAACCCGCAGCCGTTCCCACGGGTCCTCGTCAAGGAAGCGCAGGCAGGCATCAAAAGTAGC
>JAITFV010000285.1 GCA_031281115.1 Oscillospiraceae bacterium
AGCGTTTCGCCCGCCGCAACTTTAATCTGCGCTTTTATTAGGTCAATGCCTGTCGCCATCTCGGTTACAGGGTGTTCAACCTGAATCCGCGTGTTCATCTCCATGAAGTAAAACTCGCCGTGCTTATCAAGCAGAAACTCAACAGTTCCCGCATTTGTATAATTGCAGGCTTTTGCGCCTTTGATTGCGGCTGCGCCCATTTTTGCGCGGAGTTCTCCGGTCATGTTTTTGGAAGGGCAAGGCGTTTCCTCAATCAGCTTTTGGTTCCGCCGCTGTGCGGAGCAATCGCGCTCGCCGAGGTGTACAACATTGCCGTGTTCATCTGCAAGAAGTTGAATTTCCACATGACGCGGATTCTCAATCAGCTTTTCAATATACACATCATCATTACCGAAAAACGCCTTCGCTTCAGTCTTAGCGGCTTCTATCTGACTTGCAAGTTCTTCTTTTTTATGAACAGGGCGGATTCCTCTGCCGCCGCCGCCGGCTGCCGCCTTAATCAACACAGGAAAGCCGATTTCTTCAGCGATTTTCTCAGCTTCGATAATATCCGTAACCGCGCCGTCAGAACCCGGCACAACGGGAACACCCGCTTTTTTCATGGTATCTTTGGCGTTGGCTTTGTCGCCCATTGCTTCGATGCTGTCTGCGGGGGGACCAATCCACTTTATACCACATTTCTCGCAAAGCCGCACGAAAGCCGCGTTCTCTGACAAAAAGCCGTAACCCGGGTGAATAGCTTCCGCGCCCGTAACCTCACAGGCGGAAATAAGCGCTTTCATGTTGAGGTAGCTGTCTTTTGAGGCGGGCGGTCCGAGACAAACCGACTCGTCGGCTATAAGCGTGTGCAGGGCGGCTTTATCCGCGGTCGAATACACAGCGACTGTCTTGATTCCAAGCTCGCGGCAGGCGCGGATTACGCGAACAGCAATTTCGCCGCGGTTGGCTATGAGAATTTTTTTGAACATTTTAGTTTTTCCTTTTTGTTAATCTAAGTTGAAGGGGATTATATAAACCATATCATCACTATTTGCAAAATTCATAGCTCGCAATAATAATGTATTATTATCTATAAAACTTAAACCTGTTAAATGGTCGAAATAATATGTTTTCTCTATCTCACCTGTTGATAAATCTATTACATGAGCTGTTGCGCTGAACAAGCCGAGCCTGCCGTCTCTGAAGTGAAATGCTACACGTTGTTTATCGGGTGAAATTCTAATGTCTTCTATTCCGGCGGGAAAATCGCTTCTATCAAAAACAAGTTTTGTTTCAAGTGTATCTATATTAGTCGTATAAATATAACCGGCAGGACCCACATAGAAATTACTGTGTTCCGAGTATATAAGATTATTTTCTATATCCATAACCCAAAAATCTGCTGTATCGGGGAAATCTGTTTGCTTGCCGGTCGAAAAATCGTACATTCCGATTCCCCAAACCCATTCATAACCGCGAATCCTATATATAAATCTATTTTCATCAATCTGTCTTACAAAGTTATAGAAACGCCATGCATCGATATTATTATAACTTAGATGCCATCTGCCCTCTTCGTCATATTCCCGCGCTTCTTCCGGTGTAGGCGGGAGCAGTTCAATTAATTCGCCGTTAATGTCTTCGTAAATACCGCCGTCAATGTGCCGTATAACACGATTTTCCATTACATTTTCAAATCTGTCTTCACCGATAAATTCTGTGCGAATTTCATCAATAGTAATGTAGGTTTTATAGTATTCTCTGTCAGACGAAGAATTCCAAACATAAGAATAAATATATATTCCATTATTCGGACATTCTTGAAAACCACCGGACAAGTGACTATCTAACTGTTCTGAAATTATAACTCGTTGTTCTGACATATCATACACATCAATATCACTGCCTGACCAATTTCTGTTATTACCGGCACCTGACAATTTATTAGAACCTATAAATAAATATCTGCCTTCAATAATTTTAAAAGAATTAGGTCTGTCATTATCTCCATGATTTAATAACTTTGTAATATTAATCTCAATTATATCATCAAAAGCATAAACATAGCTTACGGATTCCGGCTCGTCCTCAACCACGGGCGGGGCTGTGGTTACAGGCGGTGCGGTGGTGGTTATGATTTCGGGTTCGGGTGGAATTTCAATAGTTTTTTCTATTTCGGGCGGTTCTTCGGGAGCGTCAAGCGGTGCGGTTTGTTCCGTGCAAGCCGCTAAAAACAGCATTAAAACCGCAAGTAATAAAACTTTCATATTTTCATTTAATCCTTTTTCAGTATAATTAAGAAAACTCAAGCGGTATAATAAAAGCTCTCTGGTCATGCATATGCCACTTCTGGTCGAAAACGATGATTCTGCCGTTGCCGAGAAAATCCACATAGATTGAATTAACTGCGGTATCTCCTTTATATAAAGCATCAACCCGAATCATCTGCTCCAACGCGCCTGTATCCGCGCAGATTATATAAACATTAAGGTCATAATCAACAACCGCAATCCGCCGCTTATCGGGTGAAAGCACAAAACTTTCAAGCACGGGCGCAGTATAACGTTCGTCCACTTCTGTTAATCCTCCTCTGTTTTCCCGAGGAAAATCATCGTCACTTAAAAAATAAACAGTTTCCTGCGTGTCGATATTCGTCGCATAAAGCCCGCGCATAGGGCTTAAATCTGAAAACTGTGTGAACACGATATTATCTTTTACACCCATGACATATAGATTTCGGGTATTGGGCATATCGGTATACTGCTCGGTCGCGAAGTCATACACTCCGAAGCCGTTAGTCCACTCGTAGCCGCCTCGGTTATATAAGAATCTGTCATCGTCAATCTGCTCCTTAAATCCATAAAAGTGCCATGCCATAATATTATCATAACTTAAACGCCACTCGCCCTCGTCACCAAAGTATTCCCGCGATTCTTCAGGTGTAGGCGGGAGCAGTTCAATTAATTCGCCGTTAATGTCTTCGTAAATACCGCCGTCAATATGCCGCAGAATCCTATTGCCTATTATTGTTCTTGTTCTTTCTTCACCGAGGAATTCCGACCAACTATTATCGGGGAAAATGTAGGTAATATAATATTCCTCGGTATAATTCGGCGTCGGCGTAACTTGAACCGCCGAATAAATATAAACTCCGTCGTCGCCGAATTTATGAATCCAACCGTGCATGTTGCCGGGGAACTGTTCTGAATAAACGATACTCTGCTCCTCCATGTCAAGTACACTGAATGAACTTTGTTGCAATACGACAACATATCTGTCGTCAAGCGATTCCAAGTGTATATCGCTCGCTGCACCAAACAACTTCGTCAAGTTTATTTCAATCGTGCCGTCGTCATGAGTAATAAAATAAGTTATTTCTTCTTCCGGTTCGCTTATTTCTTCTTCCGACTCGCCTATTTCTTCCGGAATTTCATCAACAATTTCTTCAATAGCCTCTTCTTCATATTCAAAATCAAGCGGCGCGGTTTGTTCCGCGCAAGCAGAAAAAAGCAAAACAACTATTAAAAACAATATAATTTTCATGGTTTTCACTCTCACAACAAATCATTATACTCATCAACGTTTATTTTAATTTCGTTTAAGATTTTCCGCAACAACGGTCGCGGTATATCTCTCCCTGTATGGAACGGGATTGTAGTCGTTCTGCCGTCAGCATGACGATAAAAAACGTGACTTCCTTTTTGCCGCATTTTTGCAAAACCTAATTTTAAAATCAGCTTTTCTAAGTTCGCCGCATTAACTAAAACTAAACGGCTCATATAGCAACCTCAATCTGCGAAATCCCTGCAAATATCGGAATACTTTTCACTTCTTCTTCACCCATTACTTCAAGGCACAGCGAAACTACTTCTTTTAATTTTTCCTGTAAATCGTCAATAGTTTCCGCGCAAGTATGCGCTCCGGTAATTCCCGGGACACTGCCAATATACATACCACTTTCGATGTCCTTTTCGATATATGCTGTGTAATTTTGTTTCATATTTTCATTTAATCCTTTCTTCACTATCGAAGAATGAAAAGTTTCGTTTCCCCGATTCTGTTATATTTATTTTCAAATTCAGTCTTCTCCTACTTAATAGCGAAACTAATCTCCGCGCTCACTGCCTTCTCGCCGTTCACGGTTGCGAGCCCTTTGCCGACACCCACAGGACCTTTCATCTTGATAATCTCAACTTCAAGCCGAAGCTCATCCCCCGGCACTACCTGCTTACGGAATTTCGCTTCCTTTACGCCGCCGAAGAAACCGATTTTGCCCTTATTTTCAGGCATTGCGAGCATCGCACACGCGCCCGCCTGTGCGAGCATTTCAAGCATAAGTACGCCCGGCACAACCGGATAATCGGGGAAATGCCCCTTAAACCAAAAGTCATCGGCTTTTATGCGCTTGAGCGCAACTACACGCTTACCGACTTCCATTTCAACAATTTCGTCGATTAGCAGAAAAGGGTCACGGTGAGGGATAATATTTTTAATTTCGTCTTGATTCAATTTCATACTTGATTACTCCTTTACAAGCTTCATCACACAATCCTTATCAATTTCTTATCGAATTCAACCGCCTCGCCGTCTTTTGCAAGGATTTCCGCGACTGCTCCGGTAAATTCAGACGTGATTTCATTCATCAGCTTCATGCTCTCAACTATGCAGACGACCTGCCCTTTTTCGACTTTATCACCGACTTTAACAAACGGCGGTTTATCGGGGGCGGGAGCGGCGTAAAACGTACCGATAATCGGCGATTTTACAAAGTTCCCTGCTTGTTCTGCCGCTTGAACAGGCGGCGCGCTCTGATTATCGCGTTCTGCCGGCGGAGCGTAAGTATCATGCGATGCTGTGGTATAGCCCGCGTAGACAATCTGCGGCGGCTCAACGCCGAGTTCAATTTCAACTTCGCCGTCTTTCATATAAATATACGAGAGTTTCTTTGTATTTAAGATTTCTGCGAGTTCGTTTGTGGTTTTGATGATGTCCATTTTTTCATTAAGTCCTTTCTTCATTTCCCTTTGACTAAATTTATACGTTTGGGTTTGCTTTTTTAAAATGCTCTGTTAGATATATGTATTGATATATCATCGTTTTTTACCTACAAACCACCCCGTCCTTCGTCAAGGAGGGGAATGATTTCAGTTTCAACAAACCCAATTCCCCTCCTTGGAGGGGTGCCGCGAAGCGGCGGGGTGGTTTTAAAGCTAAACGACTATATAAATCAATGCACTTGTCTAACATAGCCTTTAAAACATATTGATACGTTATGCCCGCCGAAGCCAAGCGAGTTCGATACTGCCGCATTTATTTGCATTTCTTTGCATTTTTCCGTAACGTAATCTAAGTCACACTCGGGGTCGGGAACTTTGAAACCCGCTGTCTTATGTGCAAAGCCGTGCTGCATTTGCAAAATTGCCGCAATTGCCTCAATACCGCCCGCCGCGCCGAGCAGATGCCCTGTCAGCGATTTTGTGGAATTAATCGCAAGTTTATATGCGTGTTTCCCAAAAACGCTCTTTATCGCCGCCGTTTCAATGCGGTCGTTGGGAGGCGTGCTCGTGCCGTGCGCGTTGATATAATCCACGTCCTCGGGTTTTAATCCCGCTTCTGATACCGCGAGTTCCATCGCCTTTGCCCCGCCGCAGCCATCGGGACTGGGGCTGGTTTCGTGATAGGCATCGCAGGTTGAGCCATAACCTGCAATCTCCGCGTAAATCTTCGCGCCTCGTGCCTTAGCGTGTTCGTATTCCTCAAGGATTAACATCCCCGCCCCCTCCCCCATCACAAAGCCGCTGCGTTCCTTATCAAACGGAATCGAGGCTCTGTCGGGGTCTTTGGATGTTGTCACCGCCGTCATATTATTGAATGCTGCGTAAGCAAAACCGATTGAACAAGCCTCTGCACCGCCCGCAACCGCCACATCAAGATACCCGTGTTTAATTGAACGGAACGCTTCGCCGAGCGCATGATTTGCGCTCGCGCAAGCTGAAACAGGGCAGAAATTTGAACCCTTAAAACCTGTCTTAATCGCGGCAATTCCTGCCGCCATATTTCCAATCATCATCGGAATCGTAAACACACTGACGCGCTTATGCCCCTTGTTATGGTACGCCCGCATCTGCTCGTCGGTGGTTTCAATCCCGCCGATACCCGAGGCGATAATAATCCCGCATCTGTAAGGGTCTAAATCCTTGAAATCTGTCCCGCAGTCTTCTAAAGCGCGCTTCGCCGCATAAACGCCGTACTGCGTAAGTTTATCGGTGCGGCGCAGTTCTTTTTTCTCAAAATACTCCTCCGGCGCAAAGTCTTTCACCCGTGCAGCTACCCATTTCTCATCCGTCTGCCCGGGAAACCACTCCTCAAGCGTAAAGCCGTGTTTTCCGGCTTTGAGGTTCCCCAGAAAAGTTTCAATGTCGTTTCCAATCGGACTTAATACACCAAGCCCCGTAATTACTACCCGTTTCAATATTTTCACCTCTTTATTAATTAAATAAATTGTCAATTGTCAATTGTACATTGTCAATTATATCGTCAATCCTCCGCTGATTTCTATAACCTGCCCTGTGATGTACGCGCTGTCTTTTCCTGCTAAAAACGACACTAAACCCGCGATTTCCTCAACAGTGCCGTATCTCTTCATAGCGATTAAATTCATGATTGCCGTTTTCTGCTCATCAGTAAGCGCGTCTGTCATCGGTGTTTGTATAAACCCCGGTGCAATCGCATTAACCGTGATTCCGCGTACGCCGAACTCTTTCGCCGCGCTTTTGGTCATGCCTATTACGGCGGCTTTGGACGCGCTGTAGTTGAACTGCCCTGCATTCCCGTGCAAACCCGCTACAGACGAAACATTTATAACCCTGCCGCTCCTCTGCTTCATCATGACCGCGCAAACGTGCTTCATCATATTAAAAACGCTTTTTTGGTTGACCGCGATTACAAGGTCGTAATTCTCCTCAGACATTCGCGCAAGCAGCCCGTCCCGCGTGATTCCCGCGTTATTGACAAGCACGTCAATAGTACTGAACCTCTCTTTTATGCTTTTTACCATTGCTTCGCAGGCATCATGATTTGAAACATCAGCGGGAAAGCACTCGGCTTCCACGCCGAAACTTTTGCACTTGTTTGCAGTTTCGGTGAGCGCATCCGGGCTTAAATCGTTCAGCGCGACATTAAAGCCGTCGCCCGCGAGCCTTATCGCAACCTCCGCGCCTATTCCCCTGCCTGCGCCGGTGATTAGAGCAGTTGCGCGGGCAATCGCCCGGCTGTCATTATTCATCGTAAATACTCCCCTTTTGCGGGCGGGCGCCGAGCCCCTCACCCACGTATTTGTAATTATATAACGCGATTGCGTTAATCGCAGTCATAATCGCTCCGAACATAATAAAATAATAAGTTTCATTATTTAAAGCAGCAAAACGTTCAAACCTGAGTCCGAAGAAGTACATCGACGCAATAAGTTGAATATACGCGCCGATGAGCAGAAAGCGTGTTACATAAAACCGCCTGATTGAGCAAAGCACCGAAAGCGCCGTAATCTCCGCGAAAATCACAATTAACACTATTTGCAGCGTACCGTTTGTAAGCACGTAGCTGTTAGCCGCGAGCTTGCGGTGCAGCAGAGCTGCCCAAATAACCTGCGGCAGAAAAGAAAATTGCACTATTAAAGAACAAACCTTTTTTCTCATAGTTTTACCGTTTTAACAGTTCATTTGCCCTATTAAACATTTCTCTTATAATCTCGTCGGCTGGTTGAATTCTGTCAATCATTCCCGCAATCGCACCGCAAAGGAAGCTACCTTCTTCTATATTGCCGTCTGCTGCGGCTTTCTTCAGCGCGCCGACTGTCATATTCTCGAATTCTTCCGGAGTAATCCCATCCTTCTCATGCTGAACTAACGCCCGTGAGAATTTGGTTTTAATACAGCGGCAGGGGTGCCCGGTGAATCTTCCCGTTACGATTGTGTCTGTATCTTTGGCTCTCACCACTAATTCCTTGAAATTAGCGTGAATCTGACATTCTTCGGCTGCAAGGAACGCCGTTCCGACCTGAACGCCCTCCGCGCCGAGCATTAAACTCGCAGCGACTCCGCGCCCGTCGGCGATTCCGCCCGCCGCGATTACCGGAACCGAAACAGCATCAACGACCTGCGGCACAAGGCACATTGTCGTATTTTCGCCTATGTGCCCGCCGCTTTCAGTACCCTCGGCAATCAGCGCGTCTGCGCCGCTTCGCTCCATGCGCTTCGCAAGCGCAACGCCCGGAACTACCGGAATAACTTTTATTCCCGCCGCTTTCCACCGCTCCACGAACTTGCCCGGATTCCCCGCGCCTGTCGTCACGAAGGCAATTTTTTCGTCAATTACAACCTGCGCCAATTCCTCGGCATTCGGTGACATGAGCATGATATTCACGCCGAACGGCTTGTCCGTCAAGGCGCGTGTCTTTCTTATTTCCTCCCGTATAACCTCGGCAGGTGCGTTTCCGCCGGCGATAATGCCTGCACCGCCCGCGCCGGAAACCGCGGCGGCTAATTTATGCTCGGAAATCCATGCCATCCCGCCCTGTAAAATTGGATATTTAATGTTTAATAGTTCTGTGATTTTAGTTTTCATGTTTTCTCCTAAATTTCAATAATTACCGCGCCGTAGGTAAGCCCTGCGCCGAAGCCTGCGAAGCAGATTTTCATGCCTTCCCTGAGTTTTCCCGCCTTGTTCAGCTCGTCCAAACATACAGGCATACACGCGCTCGAAGTATTTCCGTTGTTCTCTATGTTGACATAGACTTTATTCATGCTGACGCCGAGCGATTTTGCGGCGGTTTGCACTATTCTGATATTGGCTTGGTGAGGAATTAATAAATCAATATCGTCAATTGTTAGCCCCGCCTCCCCGCACGCGGTTTTCACCGCCTCCGGCATCGCGTCTACAGCAAATTTATATACTTCCTTGCCGTCCATTTGCAGTTTTTGCGCGTAACTTTTGGTTTTTTGTTCGCAGAAAGGCGCATTTATTTCGTAATTCTGCTTGTAATACAAAACAGGTTCATCTGCGCTTACTCCCTTTGCCTTCATGCAGGAAACGAAGAATTTATCCGCTTTTTCAAGCACCACTGCGCCCGCGCTGTCCCCGAAAAGCACACAGGTCGCCCTGTCGGCGAAGTCTGCGTGTAACGTCAGGCATTCGCTGGCTACAAACAAAATCCGATTATACCCGCTGTACAGCAGTCCTCGAGCTACGTCTAATCCCGCGACAAAGCCGGTACACGCTGCGTTTATGTCAAGGCAGGCGGCATTATCCGCACAGAGCGCGTTCTGCACTAAGCAGGCGGTAATCGGGTAGATAAAGTCGGGCGTACTTGTAGAAAGTAAAATATAGTCTATTTCCGCTGCCGCCGCGCCCGCATTTTCGAGAGCGCGTTTCGCCGCTTCGACAGCCATTGTATAATTCGGCTTCCCGCCGTTGTAACGCCGCGCTTTTATTCCCGTTCGCGTATATATCCATTCATCGTTTGTATCCAATATTTCTGCCAAATCGTCATTCGTGACTGTAAGCGGCGGTAAATAGCTCCCGGTGCCTGTGATTTTAATTCCGCGTTTATTATTTGGATTCATTTTCGATATACTCCTTGATTTTAATCGCGAAATCGTATATAATTGTATTACCGCTATTTTCCATTTTACCTTTATTTATATAATTTGTCAATAAAAATTTTAAAAAGAAAGGCAGATACAAGGATTATGACTAAAACTGCACTTTTATTTTCAGGACAAGGCTCACAATATGCAGGAATGGGTAAGGAGCTTGTCGAAAAATTTCCGTCCGTAAAGAAATCTTTCATGCTCGGAAGCAAGATTTTAGGATTTGACCTGCTTCAAAAAATCGAAAATAACGAACTTGAAAGCACACTGATTGTACAGCCGGCGGTTTTTGTCGTATCAATGGCAGCGTTATACGCTGCGTTGAATACAGGAGTTTGCGAAGGTTCCGGCGCTTCTTTCGCGGCAGCCGCCGCAGGTCACTCGCTCGGTGAATACGCCGCCTTGACCGCGTGTGGCGTGATTACGCAGGAGGACGGTTTTAAGCTGCTAAAAATAAGAAGCCAAATTATGCAAAAAGCTGCCGAAAGTTCCAAAGGCGGCATGGCGGCGGTTCTCAGCTTAGAAAACGAAGCCGTTGAGGCTGTTTGCGCGGAAATTACGGAAGCAGGTGACTATGTTGCAGCCGTGAACTACAATTCGCCCGGGCAAATCGTAATCGCCGGCACAGAAGCAGGACTTGAAAAAGCGGAAGATGCCCTCAAAAGCAAGGGCGCGAAGCGCGTTCTGCGTCTTAACGTCGCGGCGGCGTTCCATTCGGAATTGATGAGAGAAGCGGCAGAGGAATTTAAAACTTTGATAGCCGATTTTAAGTTTAAAGAACCGGAAGTGCCGTTTTATTCTAATGTAACCGGCGCAGTTCTTGACGATTTCACAAATATGCCCGAATATTTAGCGCGGCACATCTGCTCACCCGTTCGCTTCGCTGACCAGCTTTCCGCGATGGAAAGAGACGGATTCAGCGCGTTTCTGGAACTCGGACCGGGAAAAGTCTTGTCCGGACTTGTTAAGAAAACGCTCCCAAATGCAAAAATCTGCAATATTGAGGATTTAAAATCCCTCGAAGCCGCGAAAGAAGCGTTATTATGAGCGCGAAGAAATACGGTTTAATAGGCTACCCGCTCGGACACTCGATTTCACCGCTCATTCACAGCGAAATATTTATGAAAACAAGTTGCGGCGGCGAGTATTCACTATATGAAATAAAACCCGGAGAATTTGACGTTTTATCCTCATTAGAAGGTTTCAATGTAACGATACCGTACAAAGAATTAATTATTACGTATTGTGATAAACTTGACAGGAGCGCAGATTGCGGTGCGGTCAATTGCGTAAAAGGCAAAACAGGCTATAATACAGACGTTTATGGTTTCGAGAAAGCGATAAAGGCTCTCGGTGCGGATTTAGGCTCACGTGTGTGTCTGCTGGGTTACGGCGGCGCAGGCAAGATGGTCGCTCATACCGTGAAAAAAGCAGGCGGTGAGCTTACTGTCGCAACTCGGGAAAACATAAATGAGCTTAAAGGTGAGTTTGACTTGCTTGTGAATTCCACGCCTGTAGGTATGCACCCTAATGCTGACTTTTCCCCCATTGATTTTGAGAACATCAGCGCAAATTTTGTTCTTGATTTAATTTACAACCCCGCCGAAACGACGCTGCTTTCGCCCGCTAAAATTAAAGGGGCAAAGGTTCAAAATGGCTTAATTATGCTCGTTTGGCAAGCAATTAAATCGCATGAAATCTGGTACGGAGGAAAACTTTCCGAAGATGACGCCGATGAAATAATAAAAACAGTGCAAAAAACTGCCGCTTCACTTTCGTGAAACGGCAGTTTTTATCGTTGTTTATTGAATTCTGTTAATAACGCCTGCGACTAATCTTAGGATATTGAGTGCATCGCCTGTGTTTGTATCGCTTGTTTTTCCGTTAGCGACGTAGTTTTGAATTGAGTTCAGTTTTGCACCCGAAACGCCCGCTACGTGCCGCAGTACCGCTAACGCATCGCCCGTATCTACCGTACCGGTTCCGGTAACGTCGCCGGTTTTGAAGATGAGTGCTAAGTAATCGCCTGCCGCTGTTATATTGAGTACCGCGTTGCCGTTTGAGCCGACTGTTTCACCCGCAACGAACTCAAACTCTCTCGTGGTCGAATTATACCTCACGAGTACTGCGAGCTGCCCCGCTACCGCTGTCCCCGCATTTAAGGTAAAACTTCCGGTAACGGAAATACTCAATTGATGAACGGGGATAGCGCTGTTGATTGTATTAATCTGCGCCTGCGTAATTGTGAAGCCTGCCATCGGGGTTCTTCCGGCTTGAGTTTGATTAGGCAATGGTATCCACTGTGCGTAAAGAGTGGTATTCGCTGAGAACGCAAAGGTCGCAATATCTCGTTCCGAGCCGCCCGAAGCCGCCGTGAACCAACCGTCAAAGGTATAGCCAGCTCTTATGGGATTTGAGGGTCTTTGGCCCGTCGCTAATACGCCGGAATCCTGCGTTGTCCGTGTAAAGTTTGCCGTGGCGCCGTTTATATTGCCGCCTTGGAGGTTAAAGGTGATTGTGCGGGCTTCGTTGCTGCCCCCGCCGGGAGGGTTGCTGCCTCCGGGAGGGTTGCCTTGGTTACCGCTTGCCGTCCAGCGTGCATAAATCGTAGTATCGGCAGTAAAAACGGTGACTCCTGCTGACACTTGTGTGCCGCCCGTCAGCGCTGTAAACCAGCCGTTGAAAGTATGATTGGACCTCGTGGGAGTGGGAAGGCTTGTGAGTACGCCGCCTGCTCCCGTTGTTGCGCTGGTAACGGAAACCGAGCCTTGGTTAGGGTTGAAGGTGATTGTGAAGATTCCCCCGTTGACAGTTACATCGATAAATACTTCGAGCGAGACATTGTTGTCGGGGTTAAGGACATCTTCCGGTAAAAGCACTGTTCCTTCAACTCTGAAAGTCTGCGCGGTTGTTGTCCCAGGATTATAATTTACCGAGTCATCCACTCTCCACATTACGACCGCCTGCGCAGGCGCACCGGTTGTATTCATCGTAACCGTCAAAGGCAGACCGAGAGCTGTCGCTGTTTTTGGCGTACCGTTCAGGACGCCTGTTCTGGCTGCCGGCTGAACTATACTTACAAGAGTTCTCGGCTGCAGAATTGTAACTGTTGCTTCGCCGAAAACAGGGGGTGTTGCCGGATGCGTTGATGTTGCTCTGACTGTGATTGTATTTCTTGTGTCGCTTGCGCCTATCGTCAGCAAACCGGTTGTTGAGCTTATTCCCGTTCCTTGAGTAGCGCCATCCACCGGCGTTCCTGCCACTGTCCATATTACATTCTGCGGCGCATATATGCCGTCAACAGTCGCAACAAATGTACGTGTGCTGCCTCTGCTCAGATTTATTTCGTTCGGCGTTACCGTCACGGCTGTTACTGTTCTTTCCACAGGTTCCGTTGTTACCGTAACCGTTGCCGTATCGAATATTGCCGGCTCTCTTGTTGATGTTGCGGTTACAGTGATAATTGTCCCTTCCGGTTCTGTTATTCCAACAAATAGTTCACCTGTATTCGGGTCAATTTTTGTAAATTCGCAAGTTTCATCGCTTATACTCCATACGACAGCTGATTGGTCGGGGTTGTTTTCACCCTCCACAACTGCGCTGAATTTGAAAGACTGACCTGTCTGCACCGGCGTTTCTTTCGGCGAAACAATTATAGCTTCAACAGTTGTTCTTTCAACAAACCTTGCTTCAAATGTTCTGCCTTCTTCCACATCGAAAGTATAAACGGCATCCGCGCTCACCAAATCATTATCTTCGTACCAGCCTGCAAAGGTATAGTCTGCGCCGGCTGTTGCTGTAATAGTAGTTTCGCAACCCTCAAGGTGCCAGCCGCCGCCGAATACCGTGCCGCCAATCACTCCGCCCTCTCCCGGCTCAATTTCGAGGGTAATATAATGGCTGTCTCTCTCTTCATCCTTATCTTGAAGATTAATTGTATGCGTACTTGTACGTGAAGGGTTAAAGGTTGAAGTCGCTCTAATCGTTAATGTATCGCGGGTTTCAAATTGATGCACTTCAAGCACTCCGCCCGCAGTTATCCGTGTTCTCGGGTCTCCGACAGCTCCGTCTATGCTCCAAATCACTGACTCGGAGAAGTTGCCTGTTCCTGTTACATTTGCAATGAACTGCGCTTTTTTGTGAAAATCTCTCGGATGCGGGCAGCAGTCGTTTTCAGGAATTATATTCACGCCCGTTATTGTGGGTATCGGCTGTACGTTGTCGCTGACCCTTAAAATATATGTTCCGGAAATTGTTGTATCTCCGAGCAGATTGGGAGGCGCTACATTAACAGGAGTTCTCCTGGTTACCTCAAAGAAATAGGAGCCGGCAGCTAACGGGACAGTCTGGTCAAATATGCTTCCGGTGTTTATAATACCAAGCTGTACGCCGGATTCGCTGTACCACGCTAAGGAGAGGTTATTAAGCCCTATCCCGAAGTTGATGCCGCCCACACTGCCGCCGTTAGTCAGCTGCATTGTTAAGTTCGCATCATGCGGCAGCGTATATTTAAACCAGTCAACAGTATCCTGATGACTCAAATATCCGAGCGCCATCTGACCCGGCCCTATTTGTTCCGCAGTGGACATGGTATTGTTATTTCTTTCCATATTCCCTGCTGCAGTAAAGCCTGCGTTTATGGTATAAAACCCGGAGTGCGCCGAGGTGTGCGTATGCTCCGGCGGCGGGTTTAAATTCTGAATTGTCCTTTTATGGACGCCGACATAGTAGGTACCCGGAATTTCAAAGTCCATGTGGAAATTTTGCCCGCTGGCGCTAAAGTTAATTGGTACAGGGCGGCGTATTACTTCTAAATCAACCGTTCCTTCCCGATACCATATCAAATCCGCAACAGGGTCTGTAGTCAGCGGAATATTCAAGCTGGTTATATTAACCGATACTCTGCCGGGTTCGCTTACAACAAACTGATATATATCCTCATGGTCGGTGAGGCTCAGCATAGTTGTAATGCGTCTGTTAAATGCGTTAGGGTTCTCCGGATTATTATAATCGAATATTAAAGTTCCCAAGGCGCGGTTATTGTTAGGTTCTAATGAATATCTTCTTTTCGGGTCCGGTGCGCATTCTTCGCAGGGTTCTTCGCCCTCTCCCGGTTCTTCACCCTCGCATTCGCTGCAGTCCGGTTTACATAAAACACAATTGTTGTTCGGCTCTATGCAGCAATCAATGTCTATAGGGTTGAAATTAGCTTTAAAGTTATACAGTCCTGTATTTCCGTTATTTATTTGACCTTGAATGCGATGGTCGTTGGTCAACGTATTATGAGTATCTCTTCGTGTAACTTGAAGTTTGTAAATGCCGGGTTCTGCGGCATAAAAGTTTGGATGAATTCTATTGTTATCAAATGAAATTCCGCCATTTGTTATATACGCCTCATGAATATTTGTAGTGTTGTTACACTTTCTGCACCACACATTACAAATCGGACAATTTTGACCGCACTCATCATCATCGCATATATTACGGATGTTCGGGTCGCAGTTTACATCGCAGTCAGTATAGCAGGATATAAGAAAATTCACGGCATTGAAAGAGTATGAATTGCGTACAGTGTTAGGAGGTAAACCGCCGTTGACAGGGCTGTAAATCTCAAGACTGATTATACCGGGTTTCTCTATTACGTATAAAAATGTATCTATATTATTGGCAGTGCTTATCATACCTCTTGCAGTTTGCCCGAATTCCATAGGAACCGGGGAAAAGTAAGTATTTCCCGCGTTGTAATTGAAGTCATCAAATTCACAGTCCTCGTGGCAATCAGCGAACAAAGCAGCTCCGCAGCCGCGCACACAGTCGGGGCAGCAATCACATTCTTCCGTATGTGTGCAAAAATCACCGGGTTTCGTTATACACTTTTTGTCGCTGCACTTGATAAAGACGCAGTCCTTTGTTCTGTTTGCGGGTAAAAACTCAAAGGTTAAAGAATATGTACCCGTATTTGGGGAGTTTATGCCGAGATTGGCGTGAGGCGAGGTGGCATTTGTGGAAATTCCCCGTCTTTCAACTTCCACATAATAGGTGCCGGCTTCGAGCCCCACAAAGGAACTGTGTCTGCGGTTAGCTATAGTGGTATCAGCGACTGTCACAGGTAAATTGAACGTGATACCTAAATTATCTCCTGTGCCGCTGATGCGGTGGTTTCTGTCATTGAACGTAGGGCTGAGCCAAGCAACAGGGGACGATACATCCAAAATAGCCGAACGAGCAGCAAGGTCGCCTTGATTGTTAAGCCACCGCAGATTCGGAGCGGTATCAATCCCGCCGTCACCCGGGCTCGGCCCGAAAGGGTTTGCGGCAGAAACTGTGCCGGTATCACGAGGAGCATCACGAGTTAAATCAACGTATACTACGCCGGGTTCCTCTAACACAATTTTATATATATCGACCGCGTTGTCAAGACTTAAAAAGCCTGCAACCGTTCTTTTTTCCGCAGGTAAGTCCGTGTGAATATTTACTTCTCTCGCGTCTGCACGTACATTGTCGTCTAATCTGTCCGTCTGGCTGCCAATTATCGAATCGGCATTTTTGCTTTCATCAAAAGGCATGAAATCTGCGCGCATGCTGTATGTGCCGTGATTAACTCCATGTTGAGATAAAACAGAAGCGAGCCTGATATAATAAGTTCCGGGTTCCAAGTCTACATAACTCATTTGCGCGTTGGCTATATGAGTAAGATTAGGAGCGCTGGAGGGAATACGGATTGTATGCCACGAAACAGACAGGGGAGTATCACTGCTGAGCAGGGAGGTGGCTGTAGCACTACTAAAAAGGTGCGGAATTTTTGAGCCGAGCGAAGAGGGTGTCCCTTCTTCTCTGCCGTCAAACAGCAATAGATTCATTCCACCGTTGGGTATACCCTGTATAGGAATAGGAAGCCTTTGCGTATGGGTGCTTACGTGACCTCCGGTTATGTAAAACGTCAGCCTGCCCGGCTCGGTCAATTCATATTTATACATGTCTGTATCGCCGACTTCCTCGTAAGCCTCGACACAGATGCTGCAGTCGTTAGCCGGCGGGCACATTTGAAAATTCGGCGGGGTTCCCGTAGCGCCGCACGGATTATTCGGAATGTTTTGACGCCCTACGCTTATTCTGCCGCGAACCGTCATGCCCGGCACTAACAGCTGCGCGCCTTCAAACGTGTCGTTGACACCTTTCCCCCCTCCTTCAAGTTCATTATTGAAGTATTCGGCGAAGAAGATGAATTCACCGGTATCCGCTCCTTGAACGCCTTCTATCCGGGTGATTAACACCTCATATGTGCCGGCGGGTAAAGCGTTCAATGAATTGGGCAGCGGTCTCAGATAAGTATCATTTAGGGGGCTGCCCGGTGTATAAGCAATGGCACCGGAAAAAGCTCTGGGATACTCTTGCTGAAGAGCACCCACCTGAGTAGTTCCGGGTATTAATATATTTTCGGGTAAATGTTCATCGTTTGCGTCTTTAGCAACCGGTATAAGTTCTCCGCTGCTGTTATATGTACCGGTTCTCGCTAACTGAATGAACGCGCCGTTAATCGGAAGCGCTCTTTCTGCAGGGGCACCGACATTGTTACGCGGAACATTAATCTGCAGCCGCAAGTCACCGTCGAGCGGCATATCAAGCGTATATTGCTGAGCAATTCTTTCCGTACCGAACGAACTCGGATACTCCCGGTTAAACAAAACCATCCCGTTGTCATGGGTTTCAGCGGTAGAAGCTGCCTCTGCAATCAGCATAAAGTCACTGCTCGGCAAGACAGCAACGCCCGTCACCATCACTAAAGTCAAAAATACTGACAGAATACGCTTTTTCATAAGTTCCTCCTGAATTATAGTAAATTTTAAGTTAATCGGGATTGCGCTGTCTGTGGACAGCGCCCGCAAACCGCAGTTTGCGGAAACCCCTTTAACTTTAAAATATTATATATTTTAAAGTTAAAGGACTATAACACCTTTTTCCATTGTACAATAAATTAGCAAGTTTGTCAAGGGTGAGATTTAGGACGGATTCTTACATTTTTTGTTTAGGAATTGCCAAGAAATAAACTTGACAATCCCTTAATATAGCTGATTAAATTGAAAACACTAAAGTGTTTTCTCGGCAGGCAGCGCTTGCCGCCGTGCCATCAGCACGGATAATCAGCTATGCAGTCAAGTCAAGCCGCCTTTGGCGGTTCGCGACGTATACGCCGCGGGTTAAAAACGCTTTAGCGTTTTTAACTTAACTGGCTATAATCAAGCCTTATAATATCGCTCTCGTCAAACTTCTCCCCGAGCTGAACTTCAGTAAAGTGCAAATCGGAGATTCCCGCAATTTTGTGCTTTTGACCGCGCATAATTTTAAGTACATCGCCCGCCATGACGGTTCTCGTTTCATCGTCAAGCGTAAAAGTTCCCTCGCCGCTCGTAATTACCCAAACCTCGTCGCGGTATGCGTGTGTTTGCAAACTGATTGCTTTCCCTGCTTTTATGAGCAGGTGCTTGACTAAACAATGCTCTTTCTGCGCCAGTACAGTGTACTCGCCCCAGCGACGTTCTTCGTATCTTGGGCGCACACTCTCAACTTTATCAAAAACAGGTCCTGATTCTGCGCTTGCGTTTATGTCAGAAACCAAGATTCCGTCGGGACTCGCGGCGATTACAAGGTCTTTTGTGCCGAGCGCGACGAGCGGAACTTCAAGTTCATTTATAATCAACGTGTTCTGTGTATTTTCCTGCGTTACGTTACCGGAAGATTCTGTTTTGCCGATGAGCGCCTTCCACGAACCGATTCCGGGGATTTCAATGTCATGCGGAACATTGCCGCCCTCGGGGACAATCGTAATTTCAACATCCTCGCCGAGCTGACCTCTTATGCTGTCAACCTGCGATTCGCTCGCTGCGACTATCACCTGCGCTCCGGGGTTTTCTGCACAAATTTGCGCATAAGTACGCTGAAACAATGACTCGCGATTACCTTCTTTATCGGTCAGTAATTTTAAAAATTGCTCGCGGCGAACGCCGTTCGTCAGGGGAAAAAGAGTTTTGCCGGTATCGCCCGAAAGCAGAATTATTCGCTTAGATTCCATGAATGTTTCCTCCGTTTAAGCGGTGTGATTTTCTATTAGGACGGGTTCTTAAACTAACCGCTTATCCAACGCGCTGACATCCTGCGCGAAGCTTAACGCGGTTTCGCGTGTAATTAAACCGTTGTAGTAGATTTCAGAAATAGCCTCGTCCATTGTCTGCATTCCGAGTTTCCTGCTCGTTTGCAAAACCGACGGAATCTGGAAGGTTTTACCCTCGCGCACATAACTTTTAATCGCGCCGTTGGACAGCATTACTTCAATCGCAGCCACGCGCCCTTTGCCGTCTTTTTTAGGCAGCAGCTGCTGCGAAACCACACATTCCAAGACGTCTGCGAGTTGTGTGCGTATTTGCTGCTGCTGATACGGCGGGAAGATGTCGATGATTCTGTCGATAGTGTTCGCCGCGCCGATTGTGTGCAGTGTCGAGAAAACCAAGTGTCCTGTTTCCGCAGCTGTTACAGCGGTAGAAATAGTTTCCAGGTCACGCATTTCCCCTACTAAGATTACATCGGGGTCCTGCCGCAATGAAGCGCGCAATGCCGATGCAAAGTTCCTTGAATCGGTACCCATGTCCCGCTGATTGACTATACTTAATTTGTGCGAGTGCAGGTATTCCACGGGGTCTTCCAATGTAATAACGTGATATTTATACGTGTTGTTTATGATGTTAATAAGAGAAGCCAAAGTTGTGGATTTGCCGCTCCCTGTTGCTCCGGTTACGAGCACCAGCCCGCGGCGTTTATGCACCATATCAATGACACTCGCGGGAATCCCGAGTTCATCCGGACCGGGGATGTGCAGATTAAGAATACGCGCGACGACCGCCATACTTCCGCGCTGATAAAACACGTTCACGCGGTAACGCCCGACCCGCGGAATCGAGTGGGCGAAGTCAACCTCGCCTTCTTTCCGCAGAATTTCCTTTTGATTATCGCTCATAATCTCAAGCGCGACTCTCTCTATATCCGCGCCGCTCATGCGTTCTTCGCTCATCGGCGTAATTTTACCGTCAACACGGCAGGAAGGTGGACGCGCTATGGTCAAGTGCAGGTCGGATGCATGCATATCTGCCGCCTGTATAATCAAGGTTTCAAAAGTCATTATAAAGATACCTTTCCTAATAATTGCAGGGGAACAGCGGATTGCGTTTCTCCCGTGTTTTCAAAAGATATTTTAAGCATTTCGGCGATTGTTGTAGTCCCTTCGAGTACGTGCTTAATCGCGCTCATGCGGAGCGTATTCATGCCTTCCGATATGCCGATGTCACGGATTTCTTCGGTTGTCGCCATTTTAGAGATTGCAACTTTTAGTTTAGGTGAAATCGCCATGATTTCATATACACCGATTCTCCCGTAATACCCCGAATCACCGCACAAGTGACAGCCCGCTGCATCATAAATTTCAAGTTCCTGACTAATCGGTACGTTCAGAGAAATTTTCTCATGTTCTTCAGCGGGGCGATTAACGCGGCATTCCTTGCACAGTCTCCGCACAAGCCGCTGCGCCATAATCCCCACTAATGCATCCGCAAGCAAAAACGACTCGACACCCATATCAATAAGGCGCGTAATCGTAGCCGCCGCGCTGTTTGTGTGGAGCGTACTTACTACAAGGTGTCCGGTGTTTGAAGCTTGTACGGCTATGCCTGCCGTTTCAGAGTCGCGGATTTCACCGACCATGATTATATCCGGGTCCTGCCGCAGAATCGAACGCAGCGCACTCGCGAAAGTCATGTTAGCTTTCGGGTTTACTTGAACCTGATTCACGCCCGCGATATTAGCTTCTACCGGGTCCTCAACAGTGATAATATTTACCTGCTCGGTATTAAGCTCGGAGATTGCGGTATACAGCGTAGTGGATTTACCGCTACCCGTGGGACCCGTTACTAAGATGATTCCGTGCGGATTTGCGAGTATTTGATTAAATCGCTCAAGTTCGTAATCCTTCATGCCGAGTTCGGACTTTTTACGGGCGAACGAAGTACGCAGCGCAAGACGCATAACTACTTTTTCGCCGTATGTGGACGGCAGAATCGAAACACGGATGTCGTATTCCTGCTTGTCAACGATAATGGACATCCGCCCGTCCTGCGGCTTTCTTTTTTCGGAAATATCCATGCCCGAAAGAATTTTTATACGGGTGGTGATTGCCGATATAAGTGCAATATCGTACATCATTTTTTCAACTAAAACGCCGTCAATTCTGAATCGGACACGAATTTGCTTTTCATGCGCGTCAAAGTGAATATCACTTGTACGCAAGCGTACCGCCTGTTCAATTATAGAGCGTACAAGCTGAACGATAGGTGCGTTTGAAACATCGGCTTCGCCCTGCGCCTCCATCGCGGCAAGCTGAGCAAGCTGCATCTCGCGCTCTTTTGAATACTGTTCCGCTGCCGACATAGCCTCGCTGGTCCCGAAGAAGCGGTCAAGAACGGAGTTAATCGCGCCGTAAGTTGCTATACGCGGTTCAATTGCATAGTTCGTGATAATTGCTATATCGTCCTGCGCAACCATATCTAAAGGGTCAGCCATCGCAAGAATTAACACATTAGGGTTTGCCGAATCAAACTCAATGGGCAGTACGCTGTGCTTACGCAGCACAGAACCGTTTACCAGCCCGATGATTTCGGTAGAAATTTTAATCCCGTGAAGGTCGATTATAGGGATATTAAGCTGTAAATGCAGAGCCATGGCTATGTCATCGCCGGTTATGAAACCGCACTCAATCAAGCAGTCGCCGAGCCGCATACCTTTATTTTTCTTTTGGAAATCAAAAGCCGCCGATAATTGCGCCTCTGTTATAACTTCATGATTTAGCAGAATGTCGCCGAGCCTGAGTTTCTGACCGCCGCTCCTCATATATTATTCCTCCCTAATGCTCTTAGTGTAAATCAAATAATCCTATTCTCCGGATAATAATTTTGTTTAGTACGTCACCGAAAATTTTACCTTCAATCTCTATATAATCCGAGTTCTGCAGTGCCGTTATTACGCCGGCGCGGTTTAAATCAAAGTACCAGATACCATATTCGGGAATAAACGTAAAAACTTCACATTCCGGGTCATCAGGGTCACTTTTTATGGTCACACCCGCGTAGTAAAACTCAACATCTTCTATATCTGCATCGCTTGGAATCCAAAAGTATACCCTAATGTTCTCACCATTCAGAATCATACCGTCATTTGCGTCATTATCAGCCGGCAACAGAATAAGACTCACAGAAGCTGTACCGTTAGAATTTACAAAATTCAACTCCGGCTTAAGCTTCCACTGTGCTATTAACGTAATATCCTTTGTAATGCTGTTGAATTCATGAGTACCCGAATAGGATATGCCGGCGTCCGGGTCAAACCAGCCGTCAAATATATAACCTTCGGGCGCAATAAAAGTATCTGCACCTCTGACAGTATAAGAAGTGCCGGCGATAACTTCGCTGTCCGGTACGTTACCCTCGCCGTCACCTGGGTCATAAGTAACAATGAAAACGCTTTGCACCCATTGCGCAAAAATTGTAGTATCGCTATCGAATTCTGTATCTGATGTTACCGCGGTTCCGTCTCCCTTTTCCCAGCGAACAAAAGTATATCCGTCTCTTGTCGGTGTGGGCAGGAACGCCAGTGTGCGGTCTGCTTGTGTCACTGCGCTTGTCGGATTCACAGAGCCGCCGGTCGGGTTAAAGGTAATAGTGAAAATATCCTGCGACCACGTTGCGAAAAGCTTGATATTATTTGTTTGCGTATTGAATACCGTATTCACCTCGACACGTGTTCCCGCTACACCCTTTCCGTCTTCGTCTATTTCTGTAAACCAGCCTGCAAAGCCGTAGGCAGCTGACGGGGGGGTAAACGTATTTGCCAGGACAGCGTGGGGATTCAAATGATTGAAAAGAGCGCTGTGAGCCGGTAAGCTCGTAAACGTCAGATTCGGCGGTATATTCATTGAACCGCTGCCGCTGTTCGGGTCATAGGTGATTCTGTACGCGGGGTGCTGGAATGTGACAGGAATAACGCCGCTTATGCCTGTGGTGTTTGAGGGGTAGGTGGGGTAGTCGACATTAATTGAATCGCCTGCAATGCCGCCCGGTGGAATCGGGGTGCTGTCAACATCGGTCAATGCTCCGTCTGATGCCGTAGCTCCTATGTTTACATATCCTGTTATGATTACATCAAAAGCGGGGTTCTGCCGCCACACGCGAAAACTGAAAAAATATTGACCTTCTCCGGGAAGCGGGGAAGCAGATTGAAACGTGTATGGGTTATTACCATTGGGCAGGGTAGAAATAATCCCTACCCCATCAAATAAATTATCTCCTGTCTGAGCATCTGTTAATCTGAATAATTCAAACAAACTACCTATAGTATTGATGTTTCCGCCGCCTTGAAGATTATGATTTGTTATAGTAATCATAAGCTGACCGGCGGCATTTACGCTCGCCGCTACCGCAGTATTTGTGGCAAACTGTCCTTGCCCGAAAGCCGGACCCGGCGGAAAGCCCGGAGGGCGGTCGGTAGGAATAACAAGGTTGCGCCCCACAGTTGTGGTAGCAGATGTGGTAAAAATTGATTGTGTTCCCGTAGCATATGTAAGTATCGGGGTCCAATCAACCGGAGCGGTATAGAACACATCAGAATCTTGCGGCTCTCCGTCGCCGCCGGTGTAGGTAACTCTGCAACGGAAAAATAACGGTGAGTTGAAAACTCCCGAAAGGGTTATATCATTTTCGCCTGCAATAGGAATAAAATTACCGACAGGGAGGCCGTCTACCTTATCTTGGCGTTCCCATTGAAACTCAAATTTGCCGGAATCGGTTACATTATCATTTGACTGGTTTCTCACAATGACACTAAGATTCACTTGTACATTGTTCGTGCCGGCAATGGTAAAACCACCCAAAATATAAGCAGTATACGGTCTTGTATTCGGTACCCGAGTAACTCTTACGTTGTCTGAATAAAATGGATTGCCATTACTGCCGACAGTGGCGGGGATGTCGCTGTTGTTGGTGAAAGTCACCTCGCAGCGGTAAAAACCTGCTGTAGTAGCGGTAGCTGTGTTATACACGGAACTTGTGCTCGTTCCGGGAGCGTTGCCCCAAGCTGCGCTCTCTCCGGTTCTAAACTGCCATTGAAATGTAAAATTACCGGAATAGGTGACGTTATTATTTGCGCTGTCTCTGACCGTAACTCTCAAACCTAAAATCCCGTCATCATCGTATTCCACAATTGATGCGTAAGCAGTGTATGTTACTGGTTCGTCTATGAAGTACGGTCCGTCGTCCTGCGCCGAGGAAAGAGATGCAGTGACCATCGTGAGTACAGTGGTCAGCGAAACAAGCGCAGCAATTCCCCTGCGCAGATAAATTCTATTCTTCATCGTCGTCATCATGATTTTCCTCCTCTCCTGCAATTACAACTTTCGGTGAATTCCGTAAAGCTATTAATTGTTCGGCAGTGTATGTGCGGGGGTCATGCGGGTTTGTCGGTGTAAATGACATGCTCACCGCAAGTAAATTTGCGTCTTCCCGCCTTGCCGAAAAAGCGATTACATTCCTTGAAACAACGGCGTCCCCGAGGAAAAGCCCGTCATCCTGCAATGTAAATACGTGCGGAGCCTCATGGCTGTTGGTGATAGTCAGTGTGTCGGCGTCAAACTCGATTTCTTCATCGCAGTCTATGATATATTCGGCTAACATATTCATTACGATTTGGTATTCAATTTGCAGGTTGACCATATCCGTGGTTCTTCTGTAGGTGCGCGAGCTCATGGATATAAACCCTACAAGCGCGGCGCATAAAACCGCGAAAATCGCAAAGCTTACCAATAGTTCAATTAATGAAAAGCCTTTTTTTCTTTTAAGATTTTTTACGCTCATAACTCTCATAACTCTCATAACTATCTGCCTTTACAAATAACTGCCAATTGTACATTGTGCATTGTCAATTGTCAATTGTCCGTCACCCCGCTCTTACGCGGCGGTTTCCGGTTTCGGGAATTATATCAATTACATAAGTGATACTGCCGTTCGTGAACCGGATTTCGTCAAGCCTCGGCTCTCCGGCAAGCTGCATGCCCTCCGCATCAACTAAAACCAGCGCACCTCTGCGCGTAAAGCCGACCCTAAGCGGGTCATGCGCTATATTGCGGGGTTCGTCTTCGCCTTCAATAAAATATAAAACTTCAATATTGGCTCTTCCGAGAATCTGCTCTTCCGTGCGCCAGGTTGCTTCTTCATCCTCTTCGTTAAACGCTCTCTCGATGTATCTGCCCACGATGTTTCCGCCGCTTACTGTTAATTCAATGAAAACAGGTTCAGCGCGATACATGGAGTTAATCCGGCACCTCGAGAGCAGGCTGTTCGCGGCGTTTGTGCATTTTCTCAGGTTATTCATCGATGAAGAAGATGATGAAATCCCAATCACGCCCATCGAAACGCCGATAAGCGCAAGCACCACAAGAATTTCAATCAGGGTGAAACCTTTATTACTTTTTAAGTTTTTCATAATTTTCATGACATTCACCGTTTATGCCAGTTTTCGTAAAACACCAGCGCAGACATATCCCATGAAGGAGTTTTAGGTTCACTAAAATCATCGTCAAAAATCGATATATTCAAATAATAACCAAACATTCTGTTGTTGTTTACCGCGCGCATTGATGGGATTATCTCTGCTCCCGCAGTCGTAATATCGCCGCTCAGCGTAACTGTTCCGTTGCTTATTATCAAGCCTTTAAATTCTGCTGCACCGACCTCAACATTACCTGTACTCAAAATTAAATTAACGCTGCTTGGAAGGCTGCTCGTGTTTGTTAAGCTTCCCCCGTTACATTTTATGATTACGGCACGGACAATGTCACCGTCATAAAACCGGTGTTCACCGTTGTCCAAATCATCATCAATCCGCGCCGTGTTCACGATGTAGGAATAAGGCGTAAAATCATCTGCCTGTATGCTTGTTGAAAGAGAGCGTGTAATATTTTTATACATACGCTGTAATCTGTTGGAAAGGTTCCTGAGATTTTCTTCAGCTTCATCAATTTGATTGATTTGTAACCCGCCGTCTTCATCAGCATAATAGTAAACTCCGCTCGTTCGCGCATTATCCGGTTCTCCGCTAAGCGAAAGATAAGTATTCAAGTAATCCTCGTAACTCTCGATTTCATCGGCATAATCCGAGAAGTATTTTCTAAAAAATCCATTCGCAGCTTCTCTGTCGCCGTTGAAATCCATAAATAAACGCAGCAAAATATAATTTTCTCCGTTTATATTAATCACGCTGTAAACAGGCTGAATTCCCGGTATGTCTGCATAGGGCTCAATATGATTTCCTACGTTTGCGGCAGGAGTAACGGTTTCACCGGGTCCGAAAATAATCGGGTTTGTTCGCCTGTCAATCAAATTTGCAGGAACTAAATAAGCAAGCTGGTCGCTTTTAACTGAAACAGACTGCCCCATAAAGATACCGGCGGGATTATCGAATCCCTCAACTTCAGGGGGGTTAATAAAGCTGTGCCCTGCCAAGAAGAGTTCTTTAAGTTCCGTCATGTCAAGAGTTGAGTTTTGAGCGTTAATTATTATTGAACTGCTTTGCGAAGCGTTCACAGGCGAGTTCCCGAATCCGTAGTATCTGCCCGCAAGAACGGCAGTTGCGCCCGCACCCCGCAGCTCTAAGTCGTCATCAATATAAATATCGCCGTTCAGAGATACGGAACCCGTGCCTTCTACGCCCACGATGATTCTGCTCGCCCATAAATCGGAATCGCTGCTCACTGTTAAATTTCCCATATTGTTAATTTCAACATTGCCGCTGCTAATCATCGTCGTATTATTAATCGTCAGCGCGCCGCCGGCGATAATCTGCCCCGCATAAGCAATACCGTTGTTAATGCTGACTTCTGTTGCGGGTATATTCAGTCCTGCCGTTGCAATCAATGCGATTTCATTAATCGGATAATCGGCGCGAACATAGGAAAAGTCCGGTATTACTACAACAATATCACTCACGACAGAAGAAACAAATCCGTCGGCGGTGCGGTGCGTGACCGTAATATTTCTTATAATAAATTCGCAATCATCTCTTTCCCATTCACAAACCTGCGCCGAGTGGGTTCTGCATTCAACCAAATTATCACCAAACCAAAATCCGTCAACATCCTCTGTTAAATTCTTTCTGAATTGAACGGCGAAATTTTCACGGAAATGAGTTTCCAAATCATCAAT